>JAHIUV010000195.1 GCA_018817035.1 Candidatus Omnitrophota bacterium
ACAAACTCTGCTGACTTTGAAACTTCTCGACTTCGCCCCTGACAATATTGTTCGAGCTTGTCGAGAACATAAAGCTTGGGGCTACGCTCGAAGAATATTGTTTGAAATATTCAAAAGTCAGCAAACTATTTTACAGTATCATTAGATATCCGTATAGACCTTTTCCATGCCTCTTATCATCTCTGTTACTGAGGAAACAGCCCGCATCTCTATGGCTGACTCCGCGTCTGATATGCGCTCAGGCCAATTTTGGGCCATGTTTAAATTAATGATAGGCCTGATCCTTACCTTGAACCTTAATACTTCTTTTTTATCAAGGATAAAGCTCCTGCTCTCGGAAACAAAATTTCCTAACAGGGGGTCTATAATGCCTTCATAAGAAAATGCGCCGCTGCCTTCCTCTCTGACACGTGTCATCTGGATAGCCTGAGTTTCGACAAGGCCGTTCTGCTTTAACAATATAGAGACTTCCACTGCTTCAGGCAATATCTCACCCAGGCCTATAACCGCTCTTACTTTTACAGGCTCAATAGTACCGTCATTCCTGTACTGCGCAGTAAAATTAGCAGGGGGTTGTTTTAAAAACTTTACTTCTTTTAACAGCGCTTCCTGGCCCTTAACCTGGCCTGCCACTTTTTTTAAATACTCATTGCCCAGCGGGCGCGACGACTCTATGCCTGGCGCGTAATATTTTTCCACGTAATCCCCGAGCATGCGGTCTGTCCCAAAATGGATCACTCCGACCCTAAGGGATTCCCTCATCACAGACAGCCATTTATGCGAACGCATATTGTATTGCGGTATTATAAATTCCTCAAGTTCCCTGTAAAAATCATGGATATCCCTAAAAAGTATGGCATTTACATGATTAACCATCCATTTTCTCATGAAACCTGTGGGTATACCGGCGTTTATCCCCCCGCTAACACAGTGTTTTTGTCCGCTCGTAGCAGAGGCTTCCTTGGGGACAGGTGTAATCTCAGGATAGCTCAGCCAGATATCAGCTCCCTGGACAAGATAATGCGCCATGTCCAGATTGTAGTTTTCCAAGAATATAACCTGTCCTTCAATACCTGAATTTTCCAGATTTTTAATATGCCTATGTATGTTCTTTATTATCTCTTTTCCGCCGCCGGTATCTGTCGGGTGAGCTTTACCGGCAAATATGATCTGCACGGGCTTACCGCTGTCCTTAGCTTCTTTCAGTATGCGCTTTATCCTCTCAAAATCACCGCTGAATATCCAATCGCTCCTTTTGTAAGTCGCGAACCTCCTGGCCACCACTATGGTCAGGGCGTCGGGATCCAATAGTTTTTCCGCTTCCGCGATCCTCTCCGCGGACTCATTGTTCCTCTCTCTCTGGGCCTTCACAGATACCCGTACAAAATCTACCAGTTTATTTTTATATTCCTTATGCGTTTCCCATAGCTCTCCATCAGATATCCTGTTTATAGCCTCATTTAAAACTGCTTTTATGGCAACATCATCCTGTAGATTGATTTTATCAAAAGCAGTTGTGTTTATAACTTCATCTACCTTGTCCGCTATCAGCTTTTGCATTCCCGGAGACTGCCAGTACGGCAGGTTAATGCCATTCAGCACTTCCCCTATTACATGTCCTTGCCATAGCTTACGCGCGACCCCGCCATGCTCTTCGCTGACACCGTTTCTCAACCTGCTGGTATTCAGCAAAAACTTAGCCATGTTAAATACATTGCCCTGTTTCCCTAAGGCAAAAACTTTTTCTATTTCTTTTTCGCGGCCCTTTAAATAATACGAGAAAAGATATCTCATCTCACCTATGTCAAACTTCCAGTTGCCATCGTCTATAGGCGTATGAAGAGTAAAAAGGCTCTTGTAATACACTTTGACCAGTGCCTCTTCAAAGCTCAATCCTTCCTTATCCATCATGTCTTTTATCAGACTCACCATGACAAAACCCGCGTGGCTTTCATTTAAATGAAGAAATGACGGTTTTATGCCCAACTCCTCAAAAAGCATGGATCCGCCTATGCCTAATAAATACGACTGATAAAGATCTATTTTATGGTCTCCGGAATAAAGTTTACTCGTAATAGCTCTCACCCACTCTTCATTTTGCTCTATATCAGTGTCCATTAGATAAAGTTTTATTCTTCCTACATTAACCTCCCAGACTTTCGCATGGACAACCATACTATACATGAAAAACTCCAAGACCAAAGGTTTACCGTCTTTACCAACAACCTCTTTTTTAGGGAGTTTTAAAAAATCATCATCACTGTAGTATTCTTCCTGTTCTCCCTCAGCGCTGATCCTCTGCGTAAAATATCCGTTCTTATAACAAAGGCCTATTCCTATGCCTTTAATGCCCTTATCGCTCATCTCCCTTAAATGGTCGCCTGCCAAAGCACCCAGTCCGCCTGACTGAAGATTCTGAAATACCCCTAATTCAAGCGAAAAATACGCTACTACGTCGTCTTTGATTTCAGGATAATTCACGCCGCACCATGTTTCTTTAGACGGATCCATATATTCACGGAAAGACCTCGTCAAGTCCGCATACGCTAACAGAAAATCCTTATTTTTTATCAGTTCTGATATCTTATCTTTCCCAAGGTGCTCCAGAAATAAAAAAGGGGTTTCGCTTACTTCTTTACTGTTCCAGAGATCATTATCCATTATCTCGAACAATTCTCCGGCCTTGTAGTTCCATTGGAACCATAAGTTTTGTGAGATATCAAAAAAATCTTTGCGGACTGTATCCGGGGTTATTTTGCTGAGATCGAGCTCAACGATAGTTTTCATTTTCTCCATTCTATCTGAGCTTTTTATCGGGATCCTGAGATTAGAACCTTCCGCGCAGGCCGCATTGAGCAGAAAAAAAATAGCGGCCGCGAGATTCACAAAGCAATCTCTTCTAAACACCATAATAACCTTTTCTAAAACCTAAAATAATCAAGATACAAAAAAAGCCACTTCCCAGGGCCTTTCGTTTTATTCAAATTTTATACCTGTTAACTGAGTGAATTATAGCAAATAACAGCCTTACGGGTCAAGGATCTTTATGTTGCTATCGCAATAAACTCTACTAACTTCGAAACTTCTCGACCTCACCCTTGACAATATTGTTCGAGCTTGTCGAGAACTGATCACCCTTTTTGATATTAGTATATCTTCTCGACTTCCTTCGGTCGCTCGAAGAATATTGTTCAAAGTATGCAAAAGTGTAAAACTAAGGCTATCTTTTCTGCAAAACCAGCTCTTTCTTCTCAGTATCTACCCTGAAAATGAAATTATCCAGGAAGGACATGCCGAGAAGGCCTTCTCCTTCTTTATCATCAAGGACAATGGCATCTACGTTGGTTACTCTTGCCCTGCCCAGCCTTACCTCTTTGATAGTCACTGCCTTACCCATTACCGTACGGCCGTCGGCCAGCTGGCACTGGACTGACTTGGCTTTTCGTGTATTTATGCCAAGTTTCCTTGCTACGTCAGCCGTTATCTGTGTTGCCGAACATCCTGTGTCCAGTATCAGCTTAGCCTTAAACCTGCGGTTTAAAAGCGTGTTAACATAAAATGCCCCGCACTTCTTTTCAAGGTTTACGACTTCTTTACCCACAGCCATGTTAACGACTGTCTTTACGCCCTTACCTGTCAATTTAGCGGCGCCATAAACGACTTTACCGGTAGTCTTGGCAACCGCAAAAGTAGCTTTACCCGCGGCTCCTAAAGTCTTTCCGGCGGCAGAGCACCCATTAAGCAAAACCACCATCACCCACAATATAATTAAACCCCAAAATCGATTTTTCATATAAGAATTATACCATAACTCCTTAACTTCACAACAGTGCATTGCACTGTTGTGAAGTTAAGCGCGAATTACCCGCCTGTTTTTTCAAATCCGGCCATTATATCCATTATGCCTTCCATGGTATTGATGCCGGCTATTCCTCTCCTGAGAGGTTTCGCGCCCCTGAACGAACGCGTGTACCAGATAAAAAACTTTTTAAAATGCAGGATCCCTCTTTTCGTGCCATAAAAATCATTGGAGAGATTAAAATGGAATTTCATGACTTCCATGACTTCTTTAAGACCGGGCCTCGGTAACAATATCCCTTTTTCCATATATTCTTTTATCTCCCTGAATATCCATGGATTGCCCAAAGACCCGCGCGCTACGGTTATCGCGTCACAGCCTGTCTCGTCGAACATCTTTTTTGCCATGACCGCGTTCAATATATTCCCGCTGGCTATCATCGGGATCTTTATTCTTTTCTTTATTTCCGCTAATGTCCCGTAATCTACTTCCCCGCTATACCCCTGGGACCTGGTGCGGCCATGGATAAAAATAGCTTTTATGCCCGCGTCCTCGCATAATAGCGCCGCGTCAAGGGCGCCTGAAGCGTCATTCCATCCCAGCCGTATTTTCACTGAAACAGGCTTACTACAATTCCTGACCACGGCCTTTAATAATCCGGCGAGTTTTTTCGGGGTTTTTAATAGAGTAGCGCCTTCACCTTTTGATACGACTTTTTTCTTGGGGCATGCGGCGTTAAAATCAACCAGACTGAAAGGATATTTCTCTATCTTTTCAAGCGCTTTCAGTATAAAATCTTCACTCTCCCCCAGGAGCTGGACCCCCAGCGGCAATTCGTCGTCTGTAAATTTCAAAAGCTCAAAAGTTTTTTTGCTTGAGTGCGCCAGGGAACGGCAATGGATCATCTCTAAAAAAGAGAATTCACATCCGAATTTACGGTTAAGCGTCCTGAAAGGCTTAGAACTGATGCCCGCCAGCGGAGGCGATATAAACGGGGTATTTAATTTTATGCCTCCGGGAGCGAACATTTTATTTTTGGAATTTTCGATGCCTATTGTAGTTCCCTTGCTTCTGGTAGTGGCCTTGCTTCTGGTATTTTTTTTGCGCTGGCTTACCGCGGCCAGACCCGTGAAACTGTTCACTGGGCATGTCGGGGTGTTTTGATACCGGCAGTTGCGACCTGATAAGTTTTTCTATGGTTACAACATCGCTACCCTGGTCAGGCGAAGCAAAAGATATCGCTCGTCCTATATGCCCTGCCCTTCCGGT
>JAHIUV010000196.1 GCA_018817035.1 Candidatus Omnitrophota bacterium
TTAAAAGCATAATTTGAGGCAAGACAATCTATCATCCATATCTCGCCCCAGCCGCTCACAAGGCCCTGAATGCCTTTTTCCTTAAGCATTTTGTTGGCCTCTAGAAATTCATCCCATGTCCTCGGCGGATTATCAGGGTCCCACCCCGCGCTTTTCAGCAAATCTTTATTATAAAGCATCTGGATATTCGTTGCGTCTATCGGCACGCCATATATACCGAGTTCGACACCATAACTATTTCCCTGCGCAAATTCATTAACCGCGAGGGCTTTACTGAAGAATCTTAATTTCCATGCGCTGTTATCCTTGTTCATTTCTTCCGTAAGGTCAAATACATATCCGGCCTTTATAAAACTCGCGAAAACTCTTTTTTCTCCGAGTATCCCGAATATATCAGGCAAAGTATCAGTCTGTGCGGAAGCTCTTATCTTTTGAGTATAAGCATCGGAAGGAGCGTAGAGTTCAAAATCTATTTTTATGCCGGCCTGTTTTTCGTATCTTTTGGCCAGTTCCTGAAATGCAGCATCCCTGTCACTCATCCAGTGCCAAATTTTTACGACTTTTGGCGCGGTTTTGGCTTTAGAATTAGACGTACAGCCTATTAAAGAAACACTTAAAAAAACAACGAACGAACAAAACATAAAAAAAAGAAAATGTTTCTTATGCGGACAGTTCATCCCTCCTCCACTTTCTTTTCTAGCGGTCAAAATCAGTTGGCAATAAAAAGTCGATTTATATCTTCGTCGAACTCAAGCGCGATACCGTCTTTTGCCACCCTTATTACCCTTGCTTTCCCGGCAATACGAGAAAATGGAAAATCACGGCTCTCATCTTTAGGCACTGAAAGAGATATGTTCAACGTGTCTCCGGCATTCATATTCTTTATAGATATATCCCCGACGTATGCGCCGTTATAGCTCACATTGATCGTAACTCCTTCCTGAGCCTCCCATTTCTTCTCGTCACTAAGACGTTTGAGCTCAGTAGGAAGAGTCAAATCCAGCCTCTTAAATCTTCTCTTCTCTACAAAATCGCTTGTTCTCATTGCCACCCCCTTTCAACGGTATTAATATTCATTTATTATATAGATAATACCACATCTTGTCAATTTTTAAAATGTTTTTTATTTTGTTTCTTTATAGTTTTTAGCGTAGCCCTAAAAATCTTTATAAATTAGTCCTGAGAATCCGTAATGCTTCCATCGATTGTTTTCCGCCAGAAACAAAGTTTTTTTCTTCATTGCTGCGAACTATATCTTCTATGATATTGTCCAGTAAAGTCCCGGTTCCTGTGCGACCTGGATCTGTTATTCTTTTTTGCAGTTTCTTAGCTTCTTTGCGAAATTTCCACACAAGATAGCGCCTTTTCACGCGGTACTGGCTTATACTGCCTTTGAACCTAAAAATTGAAAAAGGGTTTTTTACAGCAGTAAGGTAGGATTTACGCCATTTCTGGATTTTATAGGCAGGTGCGGATATAGCTAAGGCCAGCAGAGCAGGATATTCCTTGATAACCTCGTACAGGAGTCTGGGTATATATACAACTCTCCTTGTAAGGCCATAATCCGGAATAAGCGTCTCCCTTGATACCTTCTCCAGCTCAATGGTTACAATGTTCAGATACCTTTTTATGAATTCAGCCAGCGGAGGACTGTGGCTTTTAATTATATCAAGTGCCGGAGCAATATATTCAGCCTCTGTCTTTCTCGCGTCCAGATAACTTTCTTCTGCAGGTACAATCTTTTTCTGTTTGATAGCCCCAAATATACGTATCTTCTTCTTCTTGCGAATCGCCTCTTGCAAGGCCTTGTCTTCACTGGACAGGATCAGCTCTTCTCTGTGCCTGACCTTCATTATAAGCTTCCTTAGCATTTCCTTTGTTCCTTCCACCATAGTTGCGGAAACAGGATAATCTATATTATCATCATAAACCTCAAACATGGGCTTGTCTGCTGCCATTGGCTGATCGCCTATGGTAAGTATCCTGTGGTGCGGTACCCTGTGGAAAAGCCTGTCCTCCGTCCAGTATACAAATCTCTCTACTGCCCTAGCCTTATTAACATCCTCAAGGACGATATCTATTGATGTCTTCCCCTTCGCCTCTGCCTTCAGGGGTAAACTTTCTCCCTTGAATAATCTGTTTAATTCCACTGCTATTTCTTTTCGTCTATCCCCGCCCACTGGATATTCCCAGTACCCGTTTTCACCTTTTGACGCATCTCTCATATAATAGACTGTAAGCTGTGTGCCTCGCCTGTCAAGCTGTATATGGCCCGGCACCTTTACGCCTTTAGACTCTTCCAGTTCTCCCAGTTCGAAACTTTTGAGAACTTCCTTTATTAACTCCCCTGCTCTGTCTTCATATTTACTGAACTTCTCTCTTACAGAATAGACCTCTTTTCTCTTACCCAATGCGTCATATGTATAATCTGAGGAACCTCCTGTGTCGCTTATATAAAAATATCTCCAGAGTGCGAAGTCTATATGATCGATAAATCGTTCTTCCACCTTGTCTATATTGGAACCCGTGACAATACCTATATAAAATTTTATTCCTCTCTTTTCGTGATAACGCAGGATATATTCGATATATTCCTTCATTTCAGGATCCACTATGCTGTCTGCCTTGACAAGCGTATCGTCAAAATCAGCTACTATTATATTATATCCGAAGGGACATGCGACCTCATCCCTGAAACCGGTCATGTCAGGATACATATCAAGCGCCATATCGAACATCCTGCGTCTTTTTCCGATAAACTTCTTCATTTCATCCATAACACGCCTGATTTCGACATCCGTTGTAGACTGGAGAGAAATAAATTTTTGCCTATTGCTCCCTCTAGTGATATTCACCCCTTTTTCTACATAGACCCTTATAATATCAGGCTTGGAAGGCGGGATATAGAACATAACTATTGACCCGTCATGAAGATAAAAGCTTATGTCATGAGACCCTATAACTTCCACGCGGTCTATTCTGTATTTGCTATTCAGATAGACTTTTTTATGTTGTCGCGTGACCCTCTTATCTATATCAAGGATCTTGTCCCATACCTTGTTGGCCTGTCTTTCACTTATGAAACGGAATTCCTCGGAGATATTGCCATAATATTTTCCAATTACGCGATAAATGTCGTTAAGAGCCTCCGGGGTATTTTTGTTGTTAGCTTTTGCCATTGTCGTAGCCCATATCCCCAGAAGAGCCATCTCTATGCCGTCCCTTTCGTATCCTATGAATGTCCCTCCGTAGAAACCACCCATCAGAAAGCAAAATAGGTTATCATTATTAAATAATCTTTTCAGGTCGCGACGGAACTTTGCGATATACTTAAACCCAAGCGGAACGTCTTCAGTCTGTATACCATAAAACTTCGCGATGGCCTTGAGCATATTAGTGGCCACAGTGGGTTTTATGAGGAAAGCCCTGTTTTTTTGCGGGAGGTTTCCGTTCTTTTCCATCTCTGCCATAACACTTGCGAAAATAAAAGACGCCTGCTGATTACTTGTAAGTTCAAGCCACTCACCCGTAAGATTTCGGACCTTCATCACTGCCATCAAGGCCTCAGTATCAAACCCGATGATCAAGTCAGCTTTGACCTCATTAGCAAACGCTTCAGCGTTTTTAAGATTCTCTCCCATGGGCCTAAGGTCTTTTACTCCCTTAAATTTTCCGTCTGGTTTCAGATGCTCTTCGACAAAATAGAGCTTCAATCCATACTTCCTGTAACGGGCCGCGATTTCCTCTAAGATCCTGCCTGAGGCACCATACAGAGTTTCACATACCACCTTTACCGGCCTGCCTTCTTCTTCCAGTATCTTAAGCATCCTTGTAAAATGCTCATTATCAACGGGCAAATTCTCAAAGAGATTATAAATATAACGCTGTCTTATATCATATTTATAATCGTTGGCGTCTCTTCCCGGGTAAACCGGTTCAACGCCATTTGCATCCTTCACATCCGCCATCCCTATATACATATTTATATCCTTTAGCGTTTCTAATATCTCATCGTCCGCGAGCCGGCCACTGTCCCCTATAACTCTTATGCCATTACACTCTTTATCATACTGGCTTGAGCCTATGTAAATACCAAATGCCGCGTTAAGCTCATTGACCCCAAAGCTACATACGGCAAGCGGTTCCGCCTCCTTGTTTAAATATACTTTTATGCCGTTGGCGAGAAGTACGTCACTGAAAGCCTTCGCGAAATCCCGAGAATTATTTCTTGTATCAAATCCTACAACGACACCTTTCTTTATTAAAGAATCCGCCTCGTGTAAACTTTTCAGGTAAACGGTGAAAGCCTGGGCAGCCATCTTTACCGTATATACATTCATACGGTTGGTACCGATTGTTTCCATAAATCCACGCATACCTGAGGGGCTTTCGAAACCGAGTTTTCCAGAAAATAGTTCGCTGATCTTCTGTGAGTCACCTATCCTAACAAGTTCTTCTACTTTTTTGTGCACATCCTTATAGTAAGGTTTTAAGAGCCATTCAAATATACGCTCATCAATCTGGTTATTGCCGGCAAGATCATCCGCTGCAATGTCCTCATGAGAAGGGCCTCTCGATGACTTAATATACTTCCTCATGCCCCAATATATTAAACCTACGGCAGCCACTAAAAACACGCTTATTAAAGTAGGGTCAGGAAGAATATACGATTTTAATGAACTATCTGTCCTCCTGCTATATTTTCTCCTCAGGGCATATATATTGTCAATCGCGCCTTTCTTCAATAAAGAAATAACCCTATTCGTCAAAAGATCTTTTGCCAATACCCATTCTGTCTCATGCTTGATTCCTGAAAAATCCCTCCAGCTCATAGAATAAACCTGCTTTTCATTTTCCCATATATAGTCCTGTAATATTTTAGTTTTGTGGTAGCTATGATACTGGCTGTATACGCTGGCGCGTCCTTTTGCGCCTTTATTCCAGATTTCCTTAAAGTGTTTTATGGGTTCCCCGCTGAAATTCGAAAGTATCCTGAATGTATCCCCGGCAGAAGGAGATGACCAGTAGGATAGTTTTCCGCTATCATCACGCGCAAGAAAATCCTTACCCGGAACCTTTTCTTTATAGTCTATCCTTATCACTGATTTTGGCTTTAATACATTTATCCCGAACCTGTCGCGCCTGGTAAGCATGCAGATATGATCCCTCGCCTCCTCAGGCACTTTTTCTCCCCAATAAAACCTCGGGGTAAACATCAACTCTCTCAATAATCCTGACTCCTCGACATTTAAATTATCTCCCTTAGCGATACCATCTATTAACTTCCATTTTCTGTATTCGGATAAACTGTCAAAGTTTTTGTCCTTAGCGTATACAAGAGCTTTTAGTTCTTTTATCTTCTTGTCTTTTATAACCTCATATATAAAATCAATGTCAGGCGGACTTCTTTCACCTCTTGAGAACCATATAGTATAAAACTGAACTATCTTATCATGCAATCCGGCATAAGAACCTTTGCCTTTATTCCACTTCTCAAACTCTTCACTGATCATAGCCAGGAATTGTCCATCGTGCTTTTCATTTTTCTTAATGCTGGCTAACTTGATATGTTTGACCTGTCTTTTAAGTCTTATTTCCAGCGTATTTGCCTGTTTAAAGAGCTCATTGATATAGCTATGAAGCTCTCCACGTGCGATTATCAAGTTTTTCAATGATCCATCACTATTCCTTGACTTTATATCCTCTATCACTGAAATAATGATTCTTTTCGCGTCCTTCTTCTCTTCTCTCTTTGAACCTTTTAACCTGCGAGCTAAACTTTCAAGCAGCAGTAATGCTTGATCAAAATCTTTATTTTTTATCTTAAAAGACGCTTTATTTATATCAGCCGTGACCGAGGAAAGATACGCTATCTGAGATTCTATAGAGTCTATTTTATGTATCACCTGCCTGATATGCTTTGGATAAAGCCTGTCCCCCATATAATCAACCACAAAATGCCTAAGCCATTCATCCTCATATTTATGATAA
>JAHIUV010000197.1 GCA_018817035.1 Candidatus Omnitrophota bacterium
AAGAAATAAAAAATACTTTTGAATGGTCTGCCGTTCCTTCGATTGACGGAAGTGCTTTAGGTTTTCCCGGAGCATCTGATCTTACAAGAGATTCACTGAATGTTATGCATACAGGGTTTGAAGCTACTAACAATCTCGAGCCCCTTTTGTATTACATCTGGTCAGAGAATAATATAGAAGCCCTAACCCAAATATTTAAAGCAGAGAAAACCCCTGTGCTGGACAGGAATTCTAAAAACGCCGAACTTTCGGTTCCCGAAGAAAAAGAAGCCCAGTTTAGTATTAATTATTCGGCAGACGAGAAAGAAATTGTCCTGGGCCAGAAGTTCTATAGCAAGTTTACATTGGTAAGCTTAAATGAGAGATGGGGAAGTTTTATTGATAGTAAGTTTAGTTTATCAGGAATATGGTCCAGAATATTCTCTAACCCCATAAATATATTAGGGCTAAACGCGCTGTTCGCTGCGATCTATGTCATTATACTTAAAGTCGTCAGAGTATCCAGGTCTCGTTCCAGAGCGGATAAAGTATTTAAGAAAGAAGAGTCTGGCCCTGATCCTGAGCCTGATGATGTAGAGTCAATTTCAAAAAAGATATATAACATTATGGGCGATAAATTAAATAAGATGGGTTTAAATATAAAAGATGTTATGCCTAAGGATAATTCTGCTATAAAGATGTGGTTGTCGGCATTCCAGAATAAGGGTATAGATATGAAAGGAATCGAAAGCAGCGTAGATGAGGTAACAGAAGAGCTAAAAAAATATAAAGAACTATTTAAGGAGAATAATATAAAGGCCAGTGTAGAAAAATTATTGAAAAAGGCTAAAGAGGAGTCAATTTCAGAAGCAAATATCATAAGTCTGGCAGAAGGTAAAGATAATATCCTTAAAGGCAAAGAAGCTGAATTATCTAAGAAAGAAAATGAATACAGGGAATACAAAGAAGGCAATTCTTCGGAAGAGTTTTTTATGTTGTTAGATATAATAAAATTTAAGTTTTTAATACAAGAGCTTTCTGGTAACAGGGAATCAATTTTGGATGAAAAGATAAAAAATAAGTTAATGAAATTAGGTAAAAAGACGAGACTTAAGATACCTGAGTATCTGTTTGTCAAGAAATCAAGCAGGGTTTTTGATAAATATGTCAAAGAACTTATAGTTGCCCCTGAAATATTGCCTTATTTAATAGATCAAATGCTTGATGAAAAAGAACCTCTTTCTCTGACTACCCTGATAGCCAGCCTGGAAGCCGGTTTAAAAAATGAAAAAGATAACTCTGTAAAAAGTTTAATGGAAGAAAAACTCAGGTATTTTACCAAGACAAAGAAAGGAGTAGTGGCATTAAAAACAATTATAAAGGATAAGGATAATTATAAAAATCTGAACCTTGATGGCGAAGCGTATAAAGAAGCCATTGATTATATTTTAGAGTCTTATTCAGAAAAAACAGGAAATAGGGTATGGAGAGATGCTATTGCCAGGGAAGAGCTGGAAAAGATAAAGAAGGCAGAACAGGATTTGACTGGTTTTAAAGGCTTGAAATACACCGGAATGGTTTTGGGCGCATTTTTGATCGTGGCAGGAGTTGTCCTTGCTTTGAATATCGCGACTCCTCTTATAATTCCCGCAGCAGGTTTGATTATGACTATGTTTAAAGGCACAGCGGCATGGGTCATGGGTTTACCTTCTTTATTTAAGGTAGCAATAACCTTTATAGGGCTGCCTCTGGCTTTAATGGCTGTTATTTCCAAGGTATTTGCTCTGGTTCAGTCTTCAGGCTCTATGTTTTCAAAGGCAGGTTTAGGCAAAGCCCTGCATAATTTTGCTATGTATAAACCTGTCAGGTATGGAGGGCCATGGTGGCTCAGGATGTCACTGGACTTTATATTTAAGTCAGTTGTAGGCGCCTCAGGCGTTATACTTATAGGTGCTGCCGCGGGAATATCATTAAGTGCCCTGTTCAGTGTCACTGGAATAATAACAATATTAGCTATTTCTTTTATATTCGGATATATATTTAACCAACGCACGATTAACATAGATATAGAAGAAGGGCCCACAAAGAATAGCGTTAGGCATTTATTATATACATTTGTAATAGAAAAGGAGATACACTCTTTAGCCCTTAACCCTTACCTTACGGAATATCTCGTTTACAGATTAGAAAAGAAAAAAGAAAAACTTGCGGATGTTATGAAAGAAGTTCATTTTTTCAAGGCCGATGCCAATAAGAGAAGTAACAGGGAGAATTGGAGCGAAGTCTTGGATTTTCTGTTGTTTGCTATAAAAACGGTAACGCAAGGAACTGCCAAAAAACAATCAATAAATCTCGATAAGTTCCTAAAAGATAAGGAATTTAACGGAGTTATAGAAATATGGGGTTATGCTAAAAAAGAATACGCTAAGCTGGACGTAAGTAAACTTAGTGACAAGGCAAAAGAATCGCTTCGCAGAATTTTATCAGATAGGAAATACCTATTGCATAGTTTTGCGCAGGAGAGGTTTAACAGTTTCTTTTACAACCAGAAGGAGAATAACTGGGAAGACCTGGACAAAGGTTTTAACCATGCGCGTAATAAATTCTTCGAGTCTTTATTCCCTGAAGTGGCAAAAAAACCCAGTTTCAGGTATAATCTTTGGTCTTTGTATAGCGCTTCTTTGGCTATTATACTGGGTTCCATTACTACCGTAGGTTTTTATTTAACATCTACTGCAACTATTTCATTGGCCGGCATACCGGCAATATTCAAGCCGTTCATGCTTATGGCGGCAGGAGCTCCTTCGTTATGGCTGGTGTCACTTGGTATAACAGCTGGTATTATCTTAATAAGTATGGCCCCAAAGTTTACACAGGTTTATAGAACATATAGAGCTTCAAAGAATAATCTATTAGTTTCAGCGGTAGTGTCATTGTTTACCACGCCTTTCCGATTCCTGAAGGACCTTGCCGGTTACTGGTCGTTAGGAATAGACCCGCGTTCTGATTCTATATGGAGGGGTAAGACATGGATGATATTTTCTTTGTTGGGATTTGTCGCGTGTAATATATTAATAATAACAGCAGTGGCGCCTTATTTTATAAATCTGATAACAATAAACGCGGCTATCAAAGGGTCCTTGTTTATCTTCTCTACGGTAATGACTCTGGTGTTAGCCTCTGTCGTCCCTCTTATAATGAAGAGTTTTGCGGCCAGCGTCAAGCATTCGCGCTATGTATGGTTATTTAGGCTGCTTCCTGTAGTGGGAGCCGCAGGCCTTTATTTTCTCTCCGGAGTAATAACTTCCAGCCCGGTGGCTATGATAGTATTAGCTGCTATATTCATAGTAAATAATATTCTGTTTACTTCTTATTCAGTAATGGAATTAATAGAAGCTTTTATT
>JAHIUV010000198.1 GCA_018817035.1 Candidatus Omnitrophota bacterium
AAGCCGCTGAGATAGCCAAAGAAGAGGGTTTTGCGGAAATAGCTGATCAATTTAAGGAAATATCAGAGGTCGAGGAGGAGCACGAAAAAAGATACAGGAAACTCTTTGCTAACCTTAAAAATAAGTCGGTATTCAAGAAAGAAAAGACCGTGAAATGGAAATGCCGTAATTGCGGGTATGTGCATGAGGGCAATGAGGCCCCTGATACATGTCCGGCGTGCGCGCATCCTCAGGCGTATTATGAAGTTTTGTGTGAGAACTATTAATGAAAGTACTCGGCATTAATGCCAGCCCCAGGGCAGGTGGAAACACTGACATGCTTCTTGAACAGGTGCTTGCCGGTGCAAGAGAAAACGGCGCTGAAACCGGAAAGATCATCCTTGGCGAGCTGAAGTTTTCCCCGTGCCTGGAATGCGCTGATATGAAGGACGACGGGAGCTGTATTGTCAGGGATGACATGCAGTCAGTCTACGAGAAAATAAAGGGCGCGGACGCGCTGGTATTCGCTTCCCCGATATTTTTCGGGAGCCTCAGCGCCCAGGCCAAGATGATGATAGACCGTTTCCAATGTGTCTGGAGGGCAAAGTATATATCCAAAAAAGAAACCGGATATAAGAAAATAAACGGGGTATTTATTTCCGTTGAAGGGTCTGACAGGAAGGATTTTTTTGAAAACGCGAAAGCGATAGTGAAAAATCTTTTCGCTATCATTAACGTAAGTTATAAAGGAGAGCTTTTTTGTCCGCGGGTAGACACGAAAGGCGCTATATTGGACAGGCCCGATTGTTTAAAAAAAGCGTTTGAACTGGGCGGCAGGATCGTGAAAGGAGAATAGAATGGGTAATCTTTTTTCGGCAAGCGACATAGTAGAGGTAGGGATACAGATCGAGAAGAACGGAAGGGATTTTTACGATGCCGTCGCAAAGGCTGTTAAAGACGTTAAGGCCAAAGAAGTGTTTGAACTATTGCAAGGCGAGGAGGAAAAGCACATAAAAAGGTTCGAAGCCCTTCTTTCCCGGGTTAAAAAATATGAACCTTCAGAAGCCTACCCCGGAGAGTATTTCGCTTACCTGAAAACGTTGTCTGAGGGTTATATTTTTAAAAAGGACAGTAATATCAGGAGTTTAGCGGAAAAGCTTAAAAATGAAAAAGAGATTCTCGATACCGGCATAGGTTTTGAAAAAGATTCTATCCTTTTTTATCATGAAATGAAGAAATTTATACTGGGTGACGAACAGAATACCGTGGATAAGTTGATAGAGGAAGAGCAGGGGCATTTGAGAAAGCTCACGGATATGAAGAAAAATATATAAAGGAGGATAGTATGTCAAAAACAGTAAAACTCTATTCTACGTCTACCTGTTCTTATTGTCACAGGGCCAAGGATTTCCTCAAACAGAATAACGTGCAGTTTGAAGATGTAGACGTGGGGATCGATCCCGCCGCCAGCAAGGAAATGATGGATAAGTCAGGGCAGATGGGAGTTCCGGTCATAGATATTGACGGTACGATAATAGTGGGGTTTGACAAGGAAGCCATATCTAAAGCTTTGGAGATATGAAAGCGCTGCTGAAGGAACACAAAAGCAAAAGGACGGAAATAAGGAACAGGCTGTGGGATTTTAAGCGGGTTTACGATAAACGCGATAAAGAGATTTTTTCAGAGTTATGTTTTTGCGTCCTGACGCCGCAGGCAAAAGCGGTTGTGTGTGACGCGGCTATTAAGAGAATGGAGAAGAAAGGGTTACTTTTAAATGGCTCTCGCGAAGATATAAGGGCTTGTTTGAAAGGCGTGCGTTTTCCGAATAACAAGGCCGGATATTTAGTAGAGGCCCGGGAGTTTTTCAGGAACGAAAAAGGCATTGATATAAAAGGCAGGCTTGATACAAAAGATATCTTTAAGACAAGGGAATGGCTGGTCAGGCATATAAAAGGTTTTGGTTATAAGGAAGCCAGTCATTTTCTCAGGAACATAGGCTTAGGAAAAGACCTGGCCATATTGGACAGGCATATACTCAGGAACCTCAAGAGATATAAAGTCATAAGAGCTATACCTGAGACATTGGCGAAAAAGAGATACCTGGCCATAGAAAATAAAATGAGGAAATTTTTTAAACGCGTGAATATCCCCATGGGAGAGATAGACCTTTTGTTCTGGTCTAAGGAAACAGGGAAGATATTCAAATAACACGACTGGAGGTGCGGTATGGACGTTGTTATAAGATACATGCTAAGGCCTGTAGCTCATTGCAAAGAGGGCTGCAGTATTTACTCCCGGGCAAGAGCCTAAACTGCCTGTTTGATTTCAACAAAACTCACAGATTGCAGGGCGCCCTTAAGGGTGCCCTGCTTTTATCCGGTAGATTCTCGACTACGTCCCGATACTTCGGGACTCCGCTCGAATAATATTCTTTGAGCGAGAGCAACGAGTCGAGAAGGCATAGTTAAGTTTTTGACTTGCTAAATACCCGCCCATCTGTTAAAATCTATCCATCATGGAAAAAAGGGAAGTAAAATATTATGTCGACCCAAAGGGTGATTTTGTAATAGAAAATTACAATCTCGCGGGGCCTTTTGCCAATTTTTTGCCCGGGATAGCCGGGCTTTTTGGCATACCTATGTGGGCATTCTATGTCAACAGGGGCCAGTGCATGTGCAGTATAGGGGTCAAAAGTAAAGACAGCCCTATTATGGAATTTATGCCTGCCAACAGGGCATTCCAGCTTACCTCTTCGCAGGGTTTCCGCACATTCCTGAAAATAAAACACAAAAATAAGATAATACTTTACGAACCTTTTAAGCCGCACCCCGAGAACGGTGTTTTGCCGGCTAAACAAAAAATGTTTGTAAATTCTTATGAACTCAGGATACAAGAGACTGTACCTGATATAGGATTGGAAATAGAAGTAAGCTATTTTACCATACCCAATGAACCTTTTGCCGCCATGGCAAGAGTAGTATCTTTCAGGAATATATCCAAAAAGACCCTGAATGTCGAAATGCTTGACGGTACTCCCCTCATAATACCTTATGGGGTGTCTAACTTTTTCCTCAAGAAGATGAGGCGCACGGTCGAGGCGTGGATGAGGGTTGAAAATGTCAAAAAATCAGCGCCTTTTTACAAGTTGAACGTTGATCCCAGTGATATATCCGAGACCGCGTTTATCAATGAGGGCAATTTTTATATGGCGTCACTGGTTGACGGCAAAAAAAATAATGCCAGGCTTCCTGTGTTTGTCGATCCTGAATTGATATTCGGCCAGGTAAATGATTTTTCATACCCTGTGAATTTTATGAATGACAAAGGATTTAAGGTGCCTCAGGGGCAAATAGGCCAGAATAAGCTTCCGTGCGCTATGGCTCACGCTAAATTGAATATAAGGAAAGGTAAAAAAACAGTTATCTTTTCTCTCCTGGGACATATCAGCTCAATGGATAAACTGAACTCTTTGATCCCGCGTTTGACAAAGGAACAATTTTTTATAGATAAGAGAGAGAAAAACAGGGAGATAATCCACGACCTACAAAAAGATATATTTACAGCCTCGGGTGATAATAGGTATGACCTTTATTGCGCCCAGACGTTTCTGGATAATTTATTGCGCGGAGGCTATCCTATAACATCAGGAGGAGACAAACCCAGTTCCTTTTATGTCTATGCAAGAAAACACGGTGATCTGGAGAGGGATTACAACAGGTTTTATATTGCCCCGACCTATTTTTCCCAGGGCAACGGTAATTTCAGGGACATGAACCAGAACCGCAGGAATGACGTGCTGTTTAATCCTGAGATCCGGGATTCTAATATAGCGCATTTTTATAACTTGATACAGGCTGATGGTTTTAACCCTCTTGTCCTGGGCGGGGTGAATTTCAGGTTAAAAGATCATGACGCGCTGAAAGACGGCTTGCGCGGTAAGATCGACGATAAATATTTTAAAGAACTTGAAGGGTTGCTTTGTCGTGATTTTAGCCCGGGGGAATTATTCGTAAAAATAGAAGCCCTGGGTATAAAATTGAAGAAGCCATGGTATGAATTTTTACGCGAAGTCCTTAAGCATTGCGAAACTGTCTATAAAGCTGAGCATGGAGAAGGCTACTGGATAGACCACTGGACATATAATCTTGACCTGGTAGAGAGCTATCTGGCCGTATATCCCGAAAAATTAAAAGAATTACTTTTAGATAAAAAGGAATTTACTTTTTACGACAATCTTTATTGCGTAAAACCGCGTTCCGAAAAGTATGTGCTGAACGAAAATAATAAAGTAAGGCAATACCATTCCTTGACGCGTGATAATGAGAAAAAGCACCTCATGGAGAAACGGGAAAAAGACGCGCATGTAATGAGGACAGAAAACGGCAAAGGTAGGATCTATAAGACTACACTTATAGCCAAGATGCTTTGCCTGACAGCCAATAAGTTATCGTCGTTGGGCCCGTGCGGAGTTGGTATTGAAATGGAAGCTGATAAGCCCGGGTGGTGTGATTCCATGAATGGCCTGCCGGGGCTTTTGGGTTCTTCTGTTCCGGAGGTATTTGAATTAAAGAATCAGGTTGTGTTTATATTAGATTCATTAAAAGAGTTGAGGCCCGGAGGGTCTTACCGGATCAAGATAGCCGAGGAGATCCATGATTTCCTGAAAAAATTAGAAACCATTATTAAGTCAGAACCAAAGGTAAAGCTGAAGGACAGGGATTTTTATTATTGGGATAAGGCCAGTTCAATAAAAGAACAATACAGGGAAAAGACAAAGCTTGGGTTCAGCGGAGCTGAAAAAATACTTACAGCGGGTGAATTAGAAGAACTGCTCCGGGTTTTTCTTTCTAAAATAAATCAGGCTGTTGATAAAGCTTATATCGCGCCCAAGAAGACATATGCCACTTATGTCATAAACGAGGTTACTGAATTTGAGAGCACAAATAGGCGAGATACTGTTAAAGGCCTCCCTATAGTTAAGCCAACCGCGTTCAGGGCGGTGCGGGTTCCTTTGTTCCTCGAGGGCGTAGTGCGGGCGATGAAAGCCGAAAAAGACCTTAAAAAGGTAAAAGGTTTATATGAGGCTTTGAAGAAGACAGGCATTTATGATAAAAAGTTAAAGATGTATAAAATAAATGAATCCCTTGAGGGTATTTCAAAGGAAGTAGGGCGCTCAAGCGTATTTACTCCGGGATGGCTGGAGAATGAATCCATATGGTTACATATGGAATACAAATACCTGCTGGAGCTGTTAAGGGCAGGGCTTCACCGGCAATTCTTTGAGGAATTCAGGAATCTTTTGATACCGTTCCAGAAACCCGAAGTATACGGCAGGAGTATTTTTGAAAACTCATCTTTTATAGTCTCGAGCGCGTTCCCTGATAAGAAACTTCATGGGCGGGGGTTTGTCGCAAGGTTAAGCGGTTCTACAGCGGAAATGCTTAGTATATGGCTTTTGATGAATGTGGGCGAAAAACCGTTTTTCCTCAATGAGGAAGGTAAGCTAAACCTTAGGTTCAGGCCGTCTCTACCCTCGTGGCTTTTTATGAAAAAGGAGAGGAACGGTTTCCCGAAAAATAGCTTTGCCTTCACTTTTTTAAGGAAAACACAAGTCGTGTATCATAATCCGAGGATGAAGGATACAACAGGGCCTAATTCGGTAAAGCCGCGTTTTATGGTATTGAGATATGACGACGGGAAAAAAGTAGAGATAAAGAAGGACATAATAAACAGCCCCTGCGCGAAAGACATAAGAGACAGAAAAGTCGAAAGAATAGATATATATCTGGGGTAAGCATTGGTCTGATAAGGTTAAACTGCAAGGTTTAACCGGAGATATCAATATTGTTCGAGCGAGCCGGCAAATATCCTTCTCGAATATGCCCCGTTCCAAATCTAAAATTTGGAACGGGGCAAGCTCGAAGAATATTTGCCGGCGAGTCGAGAACTATTAAGAATTCCTTTTATATTATACCCCCTGCTTAACTCATTGACTTATGCTTAGCCGTAACCGGTGAGTTATCAGGGGTACTGTAAATCTTTTGCTAGGCGCAAATATTCTTCGAGCGGAGCGAAGCGTAGTCGAGAAGTGCGCTCAGAGAGTTCTCGACTCGTTTCACTCGCTCGAACAATATTGATATATACTTCCCTGTTTATTCACCGGTTATGCTTAGTCTTGCATTTTGCTTGACAAGCCAATAATATGTGCTACAATTTTTAAAAAAGTAACACAGAGGCATTTTATGTCAGAATTGATACGTTTTGGTATATCGCTTGAGAAAAAACTACTGGAGGATTTCGATAAGCTCATCAAGAGTAAGCAATATTCTAACCGTTCTGAGGCCATAAGGGATCTCATACGCGATAGCATGGTCAAAGAGGAGTGGAAGAAAGGCGTGGATGTTGCCGGAGCCATATCCCTGGTATATGACCATCATAAAAGGGAACTTCTGGATATGATAGTGGATATACAACATAATTATCAGGACATGATAGTCGCCAGTCAACACGTGCATATGGACCATAATAATTGCCTTGAAGTGATAATAGTAAAAGGAAAGCCAGCCGGACTTAAAATGCTTTCGGATAAACTGCGCGCGGTTAAAGGTGTGAAGCATGTTTCAGTTGCTTTTACGACTCTTGGAAAAGAGTTTTGATATATTTTTTTATCGTCCAGTAACACGAAAATAAAAAAAGTAGCAAAAGAAAAGGGAAGGAGGGGTGTTGTGAAAAAGGTTTTAGTTTTGATAGCGGCCGGAGTATTTGTACTTGGCCAGACGGCTTTTGCCGAGATCTCGAACGATGACCTGCTTAATGAGATCCGAAACCTTAGGCAGGAAATGAAAAAGCAGGAACAAAGGATCAGCGAATTGGAAGAACAATTGGCCGGAATGCCTAAAACAGTGGAATTGTCAGATATGACCATAGAGGATTTTGACAAGCACCTTGATACGCATTTATTGCACAGGATAGGGGATTACCAGCTGCTCGGCGGCCTAAAAATGGGCGCAGGAAGTACCTTTATTATACAAGGGACTGATAATGCCAACGGCAGCAGCCTTTCTGATAAAGGAGAGGATGTTACTGATGCTTCGTATTCCATGTACCTGACTTTTGAAAAAGAGTTTGAGGATTATGGCAAGGTGTTCATGGGAATGGAGACCGGTGACGGCGCTGGCGTGGAGGATGAACTCCAGTTATTTTCGAACGTAAACAGGGATGCCGATGATTCGGATAATTCATTATGTGTCGCGGAAGCATGGCATGAACATTATTTTTCCGCGGTTCCGGCAGCGCTCAGGGCCGGCAAGATCGATCCAACTGCTCTGATAGACAATAATGATTATGCCAATGACGAATGCTCTCAATTCCTGGGAAGAATGTTCAGGAATTCTCCTGTAATAGAGTTTCCCGATAATTCAGCGGGTTTGCGTTTAAATATAGAGCCCGTTGATATTATGGGCGTGAGCTTGCTTGTTATGGACGGAGATGGTGATTGGGAAGACGTAGCTGATGAGATATTTTTTGCCGGCCAGCTGAATTTTAAACCTGGCCTATTTGACAGGAATGGTAATTACAGGTTGATTGGCTGGTTGAATGACAGGGATCATACTAAGTGGAATGACTCGTCAAAGAATCAGGAAAAGGCTTATGGCATAGGCATCAGCCTTGACCAGGAATTGACGGATAATTTAGGAATGTTCGCCAGGTATGGCTGGCAGGATCCTGATGTGTATCTCAACGGTGAAGAATTTTCCCTGGAACAGGCGTGGAGCACGGGACTGCGGATCGCGGGAAGCGCATGGGGCAGGGAAGATGATATTGTGGGTATAGCGGTGGGCCAGATAATGCCATCCGGTGAATATAAAAAATCTGATTCATCCAGGAGCGCAAAAGACGAAGGGCATTTTGAGGCGTATTATAATTATAAAGTAAACGACCACCTTGTGCTTGCCCCGGATCTTCAGGTGATCTGGAATCCCTACGGCGACGACGCGTCCAACGGGAATAATACTATTACGGTCATGGGTTTGCGCGGGCAGTTGGATTTTTAACAAAAGTTGTCATTCCCGCTTTCGCGGGAATGACAGAAAGTAGGAGGGAAGTATGCATATACCTGATGGGTTTTTAGCCGCTAATACATGGGTTCCTGCATGGATCGTTTCAATGGGAGGGCTCGGATATTGCATTAAGCGCGTATCTGTCTTTTTAAAAGATAAGACGGTTCCTTTAATGGGAGTGATGGCTGCTTTTATATTTGCCGCCCAGATGCTTAATTTTCCGGTAGCGGCAGGAACATCCGGACATCTCTTAGGAGGTGTTTTGGCTGTGGTATTGTTAGGCCCTTATGCCGGAGCCATAGTTATCGCTGTTGTCCTGGCGGTACAATGCCTTGTGTTTCAGGATGGGGGGCTTACCGCTCTCGGAGCCAATATTTTCAATATGTCTTTTATCGGAGCGATGGGCGGTTACATAATTTATAATGTTATAAAAAATCTGATAGGAGGCAATAAAGGGATAATTATAGGCACGGCAGCAGCGGCATGGGCCTCCGTGGTTTTGGCTTCCAGCGCTTGCGCCGTGGAATTAGCTGTTTCAGGCACATCTCCGCTGAGGATCGCGCTTCCGGCAATGGCATTGGTACATATGTTGATAGGCATAGGAGAAGCCTTTATTTCAGTCGTGGTGGTAAGTTTTGTTTTGAAAACAAGGCCTGACCTGATATATAATAACGGAGAGGAGGCGGCGTATGAATAAGGGATATATTATCATATGGTTATCAGCGGCTTTGATACTGGCGTTTTTTATATCTCCTTTCGCGTCTTCTTCCCCTGACGGCCTGGAAAAAGTCGCTGAGGACAAGGGATTTTTGGAAAAAGGGGAGATAGTCCCTGTTTTTACGTCGCCTATTCCCGACTATACATGGCCGGGCGTAGCTAATGAAGGAGCGGCAACAGGCATGGCAGGTATATTCGGCACGCTGATTGTATTCGGCCTTGCCTATGGCATAGGATCGGCGCTGAAAAAATAAAATGAATCATTCTTATATAGACAAATACGCTGATCTGGACAGCCCTATACATAGGATACACCCAAGAATAAAAATAATATTGTTTTTCGGGCTCGTGTTGTGTGTAACGCTTACAGGCCGGACAGCGTATTTGTCTTTTGTTATATATGGGACGGTTTTATTCATTATAGCGGTTTTTTCAAAGATACCTCTCTTGGCTATATTTAAAAAGATACTGGCCGTGATCCCTTTTGTTGTTTTAATCGCGGTATTCATCCCTTTTTTCAATAAAGAGAACGGCTGGATAGTGTTTTCGAGCATAGTAATAAAAGCCTGTTTATCAATATTTTCCATGACGCTACTTACTTCCGTTACGAAGTTTACCAGCCTTTTGAAAGGCATTGAGGGTTTAAAGGTGCCTAAAATATTCATCATGATAATGTCTTTTATGTATAGGTATTTATTTTTGCTTATAGGCGAATTACAGAGGATGCAAAGAGCGAAAGAAAGTAGGACTTTATTGAAAACAAATAATCTAAATGTGATAAAAACCCTGTCGAATATCATAGGCGTGCTTTTTGTCCGTTCGTATGAACGGGCTGAAAGAGTATACCTCGCTATGTGTTCAAGGGGATTTGACGGGGAGATAAGGACGCTGGATGAATAGGGATGAAAAGATGATAGAAATAAAAGACCTGTTTTATAAATATCCTGACGGCACGAATGCGCTGGAAGATGTAAATCTTGATGTGTGCAAGGGCGATTCTGTCGCTATACTCGGGCCGAATGGCGCAGGGAAGACAACTTTACTTTTGCATATGAACGGGATATTGAGCGGCCGCAGTGGTTTGGTAAATATATGCGGGCTGGCTGTTAATAAGGAGAACCTGCCTAAGGTCCGGGAAAAGGTGGGGCTCGTGTTCCAGGATCCCGACGACCAGCTTTTTATGCCTACGGTATTTGATGATGTGGCTTTTGGGCTTATCAATATGGGGCTGGAGCCTGATGAGATCAGGCGGCGTGTAAGCGATGCCCTAAAATTAGTGGATATGGCGGATTATCCTGAAAGAACTTCCCATCACCTGAGTTATGGAGAGAAAAAAAGGATATCCCTGGCGACTGTACTGTGCATGGATCCTGAAATACTGGTCATGGATGAGCCTACAGGCAATCTTGACCCAAGGCACAGGAAAGAGTTTATATGTTTCTTAAAAGATACTGATATTACCAAAGTCATAGCAAGCCACGATATAGACATGGTCTTGTCGATATGTAATAAGGCGGCAGTATTCGATAAGGGCAGGATAGTAGCGTTTGATACCATGGATAAGATATTCGGTGATAAGGAATTATTGAAAAATTACGGACTGGATTAATAATCGTAATCAGTGAGTTATCAGGGGAAGGTATATCAATATTGTTCGAGCGAGCCGACAAATATTCTTCTCGACTACGCTCGAAGGATATTTGTCGGGGAGTCGAGAACCGTAAGGAGAAATCTTGTGTTTCCCCTGATAACTCACCGGTTACTAATAACCGAGATTTTTCAGCGCGAAAGGGTCTTTGCGCCAGTTTTCATAGACTTTGACCCATAGGTCCAAAGAGATTTTTTTCCGCAGGAAATTTTCTATTTCTTTTTTTGATTCTTTGCTTATTTTTTTCAACATCCGCGCGTTCTTACCTATGATAATGCCTTTCTGGCTTTCCCTTTCCACGTATATGATCGCGCGTATATAATATGTGTCGTTGTTTTTTTGGTCTTTATCTTCTTTCATTTCCTCGACACTGACGGCTATGGAGTGAGGCACTTCCTGGTATGCCAGGCCGAGGACCTTTTCTCTCATTATCTCTTGTACAAAGAACTTCTCACTTTTGTCGCTCAGCTGGTCATCGGGGAATATAGGGTAGCCTTCCGGCAGGTATTCCAGGATGTTTTTAAATACTATATCAGTCCCGTCTTCTTTGGAAGCTGATATGGGTATGATTTCTTTGAATGCGTATTTTTGCGCGCGGTCGATAACAGGAAGGACCCGGCGCCTTTCTATTTTATCTACTTTATTTATTATCAGGAAACTGGTTTTATTGGGAGGCAGCTGCTCTAATATCCTTATATCTTCCTGCGTGATCCCGCTATACGCGTCGATGAGCATAAGTATGAGGTCAGCGTCCATAAAAGTAGAAGAGGCTTTGCGTACCATTGACTTGCCTAACAGGGTCTTGGGCCTGTGCATGCCGGGCGTGTCTATAAAGACTACCTGAAAACCCTCCCCGGATATTATGCCTTGTATATTGTCCCGCGTGGTCTCGGGTTTTTGTGATACAATGCAGACCTTTTCTTTCACCAGGGCATTGAGGAGAGTAGACTTGCCGACATTAGGCCTTCCGATTATAGTGACTTTACCTGATTTGAACATAGGTGTATTATATACTGGATCATGGTATAAAAAAAGAGATAAGTGTGGTAATAGGGGACGGAGCCCTATTTCCTTTAGGATAAAAACTGGTTAGTACCCCTATTCCCCTTATAACGCTCTATATAGATTCCCGCTTGCGCGGGAATGACAAAAGTCGAGAAGTTGATTTAGTTCTCGACTACGTCCGCGTTTGGCGGACTTCGCTCGAACAATATTGATACGCCACCCCCATTGACTCACCGGTTACGGTTACTCGCTATTTTTATTCCATTTATAATAATATTATGGTATCTTATACTGTAACAGAAGGAGAAACATGAAGGCGTTTTATTTCGCGTTAATGACGGCTGTTGTCTGGGGGCTTGTGCCTGTTTTGGAAAAAATGGGCGTGGCGAGAGTCGCGCCTTTTACCGGGGTTTTTATACGTTCCTTCGGAGTAATAATAGGCGCATTTATCTTGGCAGCACTTAACCCTCAGGTCATAAAAACCGCTTTTAAAGCCGACATACGCACTATATTATTGCTGGTAGTCGGCGGGCTTATGGCGAGCATAGTGGGCCAATTGTTGTTCTACAACGCGCTTAAGACAGGCGAGGCGTCAAAAGTAGTCCCTATCGCCGGAATTTATCCGCTGGTGACTTTTTTAATAGGAATCCTTTTTTTGGGGGAAAGCGTTACTTTGGTAAAAATGGCAGGGGTAACCCTTATACTGGTCGGTTTATATCTATTGAGGTAGGCAAAAGCCGTGGTTAATATGAAAAATATAAGAGTTGCGATCGCGCAAATAAATACAATAGTCGGGGATTTATCCGGCAATACGGAGAAAATAGTCTCTCGTATAAAGCAGGCTATAGAGAAGCAGGCTGATCTGGTGGTGTTCCCTGAGCTTTCTATAACAGGTTATCCGCCTGAAGACTTGCTTTTAAAGCCTCATTTTATAGAAGAAAATCTTAAATACCTGGATATCATCAAGGCGGCAACGAAGGGCATAATAGCGATAGTCGGTTTCGCGGATTCGCATCATGGAGCTATCTATAACAGCGCCGCTGTGTTATGCGACAGGAAGATCGCCTGGGCGTATCACAAGATCAACCTGCCTAACTATGGCGTGTTCGACGAAAAAAGATATTTTAAGGCGGGAGAGGGCAATGTTTTATTAAAGACTAAGGATTTTTCTTTTTGCGTGAATATATGCGAGGACATGTGGGTGCCGGATGACGCTGAGACGCAGAGGATATTACCGCAGGCCCAGATACTGGTCAATATATCAGCGTCTCCTTATCATGTGAATAAGATAAAAGAGAGGCAGGATATATCAGCGCGTAAGTCTAAAAAATTTCAAGTGCCTATTGTCTATTGTAATCTTATAGGCGGCCAGGATGAATTGGTGTTTGACGGGAGGAGTTTTGTGTTTGACGGGAGCGGAAAAATTATTGCCCAGGCAAAAGCGTTTGAAGAAGACCTCTTAATAGTCGATGTCCCCATTGCGGAAAAAAACAAGAACGAACAGGCTTCAACGATCATGACCATAAAATTAGAATACACTCTCGTTGATAAAAAAATAAGTTTGCCGGCCTGCGTGGTCGGGGATATGGATATTCTTAAGGAGGTCTATTCAGCGCTTGTTTTGGGCGTTCGCGATTATGTAAAGAAGAATAATTTTAAAAAAGTCGCGCTTGGGCTTTCAGGGGGGATAGATTCAGCGCTGGTCGCTTGCATAGCTGTTGATGCCCTTGGGAGGGCAAACGTCCTGGCGATATCCATGCCTTCGCAATATTCTTCCGAAGAAACCCAGGCTGACGCTGAAAAAATAGCCGGAAACCTTGGCATAAGATTCGCGAAAGCGCCCATAGATAGTATTTTAAGCGCGTATAGCGAAACACTAAAGCCTCACTTTACGGGAATGCAGCCTGACATAACTGAGGAGAATCTCCAGGCCAGGGCCAGAGGCAATATTTTAATGGCATTTTCTAATAAGTTTTCATACCTGATCCTTAATACAGGCAACAAGAGCGAGACAAGCGTAGGCTATTGTACTCTGTATGGGGACATGGCGGGAGGTTTTGCCGTAATAAAAGACGTTCCAAAAGGGCTTGTCTATGACCTGGCTAAGCATGTGAACAATATAAGCGGAAGAGAGATCATACCGGAAAGCGTTATTAAAAGAGAACCGTCCGCGGAGTTAAAGCCGAATCAAAAAGATCAGGATATGTTGCCTCCTTATGATTTACTTGATGAGATAGTGGATCTATATATCGAAAAAGATAAGTCATTAAAAGATATAATTAAAAAAGTTAACAGGAACGACATTGTCGCGAAAGTATTACGCATGATAGATACCAATGAATACAAGAGAAGGCAGTCTTCTCCGGGCATAAAGATAACGCCCAGGGCGTTTGGTAAAGACAGGCGTATGCCTATTACCAATAAATTTACGGAGGCTGATCATGAAAGAACTGGCAAAGTATGAAGTTTTTATAGGCATGGTCAAGAGGATCAACAGGCTATTGGTGCTTATGGGCATTTTTTACCTGGTGTATTTTCTTTTGCAGACAAAGGTCAATGTGTTTTTGATCTTGTTGGCGCTTTCGAACATGGGGTTTGCCCTACTTTCCTGTAAGCATCTCATAATAACCGATACGCTCGCGAACGAACTGGAACGCGCTAAAATGGCACTTAATGATGTGTCAAAAGAAATGCGGGAATTCCATCCTGATTAAATGTTCAAACGTTTCCTTTTAATATCCCAGATAGTTTTTTTATTTTTAGGCGTAACAGGCTGTAAGAAATATGATATACCCCTCAGCGCTAAGTCAGCCATCCTTATGAGCCCTTTTACAAAAAGGGTCGTGTATGCCAAGGATCCGCGCGAAAGATTACTTCCCGCCAGCACCACGAAGATTATGACAGCGCTTACTGTTTTAAAAAAGTCAAAGCTTGGGGAAAAAGTGACTGTCAGCGCCTTCGCGAGTTCAATAGAACCTTCCAAGATATATATAAAAGAAGGAGAAGAATATTTTACGGGAGCACTGCTTAGGGCCATACTTTTAAATTCAGGTAATGACGCCAGTGTCGCCCTGGCAGAGAGCGTATCCGGTTCCGAAGAAGAATTCGCTGAACTTATGAATGATACAGCGAGATCAATAGGGGCGAAGGATACTAATTTTACGAATTCCAACGGCTTACCTTCTGAAGGGCAGTATTCTACGGCATACGACCTTGCGCTTATAGTCCGCGCGGCAATGAGGAATAAAGACATTACCGCCGTTATGAAAATTAAAAAGTCGCCCATCAGTGAAATAACCACCGGGCGGCGCATAAAATTGAAGAATCACAATAAGTTCCTTTGGAAAGACCATCCGTATACGATTTTCGGAAAAACAGGTTATACGAAAAAAGCCGGCCATTGTTTTGCCGGTTATATTGAATATAATAAATGGCGAAGGGTGATCGTAGTTATCTTGAAAAGCAAAAAACTATGGTCAGACCTCGAGGCATTAGCCGAAGCTTTGATGTAAGGACTACAACATTAGTTCTCGACTCTTTAAGTTTATCCCGAGCGTAGTCGAGGGACTCGAACAATATTCTTCGAGCTTGTCCCGAAGTATCGGGACATAGTCGAAGGACAATATTCTTCGAGCGAAGCCGCAAAGCGGCTGAGTCGAGAAGGTAACTTCATAAAACTGCAATGCGGGTTTGAAAACAGACTGATATAGCTTAAAGCTTAAGGCTTACAGCTGAATAGAGTTCCTATGCTAAAAAAATTATTGATCTTAATAGGTATCTTACTTGTGACTAGTCCCGGTTATGCCGCGCCGGCGTATGGGACCCATATGCCTGAAGAGAAACGCTTTACGTGCGGATTGGAAGGGAGTTTTATTCTGGACAGGAATCTTGATAATGATCAAGGTTCGACAAGTGGAGACAGGTATTTCGCTACTGTATCTTATGGTGTGTTTGAATGGTTATGTTTTGATGGGAAAATAGGCATTGGTGATGTCCGCTGGGACAGGACAGCAGGGAATGATGATTTAGATTATGCTTCTAATTTTGCCGGGGCATATGGTTTTAGGCTAAAGGGATATGAAAATGATGAATGGGGAATAAAGAGCGTTGCCGGATTCCAGCATATAAGTGTCCATCCTGACGCGAAGGACCAGGAAGGCAATAAACATGAGACAATAATAGATGAATGGCAGGGTTCCCTGGTGGTTTCCAAGGATATCGGCAATTTTATCCCATATACCGGAGTAAGGTATGGGACAGTTGATTTTATAAAATGGGTGGACGAGAAAGACAGGAAACGCATCCAATCCGAAAAATACTACGGTATTATCGCGGGATTTGATTATCGCCTGGATGATAGGACGAAAATAAATCTTGAGGGCATTTTTCTGGACGGAGAAGAACTGGCGATAGGTATCAGCCGTGATTTTTAAACAAGGAGTGTTTTTGGGAAGATGTTGTCCAGGCCCAGTATGCATGCCGGATCCAGGGATTTTTTCAACATTGCCATTTCCTCAATGGCTTTTTTCCCGTACATAGCCTCTAAATAAGCGTGTTTTAATTTTCCTATGCCGTGTTCGGCTGAAACTGTCCCGCCGAGGCTTACGGCTTTTTTAACGAACGCCATATATACGGAGCGGCTTTGCGAGAATTCTTCCTCTGTCTTTGGAAGCATATTGACATGCATATGGCTTTCTCCTATATGACCGAATATCAGATGGTCGATCTTTGAGGAGGAAAGTTTTTCCCTGTAGAACCTGAACATTTCAGGAAACGCCTTTTCCGGGACAGCGATGTCTGTCCCGACTTTAGGGAGCTTATTTTTCTTTACGATCTCGTTTATCATTTCCGGTAAAGCGTGCCTGAATTCCTTCAGGTTTTCCCTTTCTTTTTCAGAATCGGCA
>JAHIUV010000199.1 GCA_018817035.1 Candidatus Omnitrophota bacterium
AGGGGCTCCAGTATCTTTATGCCTTCGATATGCCGTTTTTTCACGACATTATATTCTTCATTGGAAAGTCCGCCTTGCTTTTTCAATATCTCATCCGGTATGCTGAATTTGCCTGTATCCGGAAGCAGGGCCGCGAATTTAAGGTTCCTGATGTTTTCTCTCGGCAGTTTCATTTCTTCGGCAATAGCCAACGCCAGCTTTACGAATGGTTCCGAGTGCGTATACGTATGGGGTGATTTCGCGTCAAGCAGCGCGGCCAACGATTTAATGCTGCCATACGCCATTTTTTTTTGTTCTTCGTACATCTGGGCGTTTTTAATGGCTATGACCGCCTGTTCCGCGAGTGTAAGAAGTATCTCCATATCGAATTTATTAAAAGAAGTGCTGCTGCTCTTGAATTTAGCGCATATGACGCCGATAATGTCTTCTTCTACCAGCGGTACGCATAAAGAATTACGCGATAACCTGGTCTTACCTGTCCTGGCAACATAGCCAAGAAGGCCTTTATTTATTTTGATCTCCTTGTATTTTTTATGCCCATTACCGGAAGTGTTTTTCAGGTCTATGACTGCTTTTGGTATAAGGTGTGTTTTTGAGTCGTCCAGAAGCATTATCGCGCAATATCTTGACCTCATAACCTGCAGGGTAAGCCTCGCGATCCTCTCTATAAGTTCATCCATGTCAAGAGTCGAGGAAAGGAGCCTGTGTATAGTGTGAATAGTGGATAATGCTATTGCCCGGGGCCTTATAGTATCATATAACTTGGTCAATTCCTGTTCTTTTTGGAACTCTTTAAGGGCCAGGTCGACAAACATCCGCATCAAAAGGATCTCTTTTGCTTCCGGACAGCGTTTTACGTGCGGCACCAGCGCGTATCCGTAAATATTATCTCCCTGCATTACAGGGATGTATAAAGATTGTTTTCCGCAGGAACAACCAAAGGACTTAGATTCTTTAGGGTCCCTTCTTTTGAGTTTTCTTAGGGAACTAAGGGCATGCTCCTGATCTTTTTTTATCTTTTCCGTGGTTTTTCCGTTAGAGTCAAAAAACAGGCATTTTGGTTTCTTCCCCAGGATATCCGCAAAGGCATTCTTAAACAATGCCATAGAGGCGCCATTGCAAAACTTTAGCATAAATTTCTTTTGTTCTTTTCTGCTAGACTCGCTCATAAGGGTCAAATAGTTTTTTATACTCGTCCAACGCGCACCTGTCAGTCATCCCTGCTATATAGTCGCAGACGACCCTGCGCAGGTCATTATTTTTGATCTTTTCCCTGTCTATCGGCATAAGCTGTTCGGGCTTTTCAATGTAAACATTAAAAAGCTCGGTAATAAATCTCCTGGCTTTATTGGACATGCGGATGACCCTGAAATTTTTATAAAGATTTTCGCCAAGGAAAGCGCGAAATCCCATCCGTTTACGCTGCATATCAGCGGAAAAAGATATAAGCCTCTCAGGATGTTTTTTTACATTAGCGAGGTTCTTGATCCCCGCGTCCTTAATATTTTTCTCTGAAACCTCTACCAGGTCTTTTATCTGCTTATCTATCAGGGACCTGATAACCTGATACCTGCGTATTTGGTCCGGCAGTTTAGGATATTTTTTCTTGATGTCAGCGGCCGCTGTTTTCCAGAGTTCAAGGCCTGACACCTGTTTTTCCTCGATCAGCCCGGAAGCAATGCCATCGTCTATATCATGATTATCATAAGCTATTTCATCCGCCGCGTCAACAACCTGTGTTTCCAGTGTAGGCGACAGCTCAGGATCCAGTTCGGCAAGGCGTTCAGACCTGTCAAACATAGTGGTGTGTTTATTGATACCTTCCCTCACCTCCCAGGTAAGGTTAAGCCCCGGAAAATCAGGATAACGTTGCTCCAGGTCATCTACTACCCTGAGGCCTTGGAGGTTATGGTCAAAGCCGCCGCTTCCTTCCATTAGCACGCTCAACGCTTCTTCTCCGGCATGTCCGAAAGGCGGATGCCCTATATCATGAGCGAGAGCTATGGCTTCCACGAGGTCTTCATTGAGGCCCATTTCTCTTGCTATAGACCTGGCTATCTGGCTTACTTCCAGCGTATGTGTCAGCCTGGTCCTGTAGTAATCTCCCTCGTGATTTACGAATACCTGTGTTTTATATTCGAGCCTGCGGAACGCGGTTGAATGCACTATCCTATCCCTGTCGCGCTGATAACACGATCTGTACTTAGGCTCTTCTTCAGGGTACTTCCTGCCTCTCGTATCCTTACTGCGCATAGCGTAAGGCGCGAGGAACTTTACTTCTCTTTGTTCTATGTCTTTTCTGATAAGCATAAGTTATTTGTCTTAATAGGTTAATACCTTATGTAATTCATCGAGAGATTGGGGCAGGACTTTGGTGCTGCCGGTTACCGGCATAAAATTAGTGTCGCCTCTCCATCTGGGCACTATATGCACATGGACATGGTTCTTATATCCCGCGCCGGCTACCTCTCCCGTGTTAATACCTATGTTAAAACCATGAGGTTTTAATTTTTTTTTCAAAAGGACTTGCATGTCCTTTACTAATTTCATTAAGTCCAGCAATTCCGCGTCGGCGAGTGATGCCAGGTCTTTTACATGCCTGTAAGGGCTTACCATTATATGCCCATTATTATAGGGATATATATTCAATAAAGCAAACGAGAATTTGGTTTTTTTGACTATATATTCCTTATTGCCCTCGGCTTTATGTTTCAGACAAAATATGCAGCCGCCTTTTTTGGCTTTTTTAACAAATACACTTC
>JAHIUV010000200.1 GCA_018817035.1 Candidatus Omnitrophota bacterium
ACCCAGGCTCATATTGAGCCTCAGGTAAACCAGTAACATCATATTTCTGCCCCATATTAAAATACCCTCCATAGAGATCTATTTATATCTAAAAAACGAACCGCCGCCTGCGGCGGACGCGCTAACCAAAATTATGGTCGGGGTGACTGGACTTGAACCAGCGACCTCTGCGTCCCGAACGCAGCGCTCTAGCCAAACTGAGCCACACCCCGTTCCAAAATTTCTATTCCTTTTCGTGGCTTATCTTTTTCTTCTCGGGTTTTTCTTCCATTGAATCTATCAGTGATAATTTATCCTCAAATTTGCCAAGGCTTTTTTCCGCCCTGTCATAACTGGATTTGATATTCTCTATATGAGTGCCCACCACTTCAAAATCCCCTATAAATTTTACCATCCTGCCTTTAAGCGTACCAAGGACCTTGATGACTTCCTGGGTCTTTTCTTCTATCCTCAACCCCTTTATCCCTAATACTATTACCTGCAGGTAAGCGTAAAAACTATTGGGTGAAACAGGTATGACCTTTTTCGACACAGCGTGCGAGAAGATAGATTTATCCTCAGCAAAGTCCTCGTCTTTTATGATAGCCTCGTAATATACGTTCTCCGCGGGGATATACATCAGCGCGAAATCATACGTCCCTTCGTCCGGCACTATATATTTATCCGCGATCGCGTTTATATGCTCTTTTACCGCCTTTGTAAACTCTCTCTTTGCCTTGCGTTTTGTCTCATCATCTTTCGCTTCTATAAAACGTTTAAAACTCTCCAGGGGAAATTTTGAATCCACGGGCACGATCTTATCCCCTACCTTTATTACCGCGTCCACTCTTTCCCCGCTCTTGAAACAATGCTGCAGCTCATAAAAATCCTTGTGCGGCATTATCTGCTCCAGGAGATTTTCTAAAAACAGCTCACCCAGCCCGCCTCTCATCTTAGGAGCCCTTAATATCTCCTGTAAACCGGCTATGTCCTTACCTACCTCATATATCTGCTGGGTCTTTTCATCAAGCGAGCCCAGACTTTTCTTTACCTCGCCGACTACTCTCGCCGCGTTATCAAGCCTCTCTCCCATAGTAGAGTTGACACCCTGCAGCATTTTCATATTCTCGTTCAACTGGTTCAATATTATCTCCGTATTTTTGGAGAGCGTATTGCCCCATTCTGTCCTGAGCGCGTTAAGCTTACTATCGCTTTCCTTGGATAGCGCGTCTTTGATCTTCCTTACGATAAATATAGTTCCTATAATAACTATAAATATCCATAATAGGTTTATAGTGACAATGACCATGGTCCCCCCTTTTATTCAGTCTTATTATACTAAAACTACTCCTTGGGTTCAACTTAAAGATTTATTTAAAGAGATGGTTCTCGACTTCGTCCCGATACTTCGGGACTTCGCTCGAACAATATTGATACTCTTTAAACAAAATCCTGAACCTGTCCGCCAAAGACAGACAAGATTAAGGCTTCACTCAAAAAAATATTGTTCGAGCGACCCGCCTCAGGCGGGGAGTCGAGAACTGATGCTTGCCAAAAGAATATTCTTCGAGCAACGTCCGCCAGAGGCGGACGGAGTCGAGAAGATTAAGGCCTTTACCTCGCTCAAACAATACCTCTAATCTCTTTCTCTGAAAACTTATATATAGTTGTATTTTTTAAGTATCTTTTCCAATGAAGGTTTTTGCGGGCGCGCGGCAATGTATTTCGCCAGGAGGTCTGTCTCTATATTCACGGCATCCCCTCTTTTTTTACGCGAGAATGTCGTGTTTTTAAGCGTGTGTGGTATCAGGTAAACCGTAAAATTTTCTTTTTCAACAGCAGCCACGGTAAGGCTTACCCCGTCAAGGGCCACGGAACCTTTCTCGACTACGAACTTAGAAAATTCTCGCGGCAGGGAGACCTTAAATCCCTCGCCCTTGGATCCTTTTAATATACCCACTATACTGCCTTTATAATCTATATGTCCTGACACAAAATGTCCGCCTAATCTCGAGTCAGCGCGAAGGCTTCTTTCGAGATTAACGGCATTGCCTGCCTTTAACCCCGTGAGCGTGGTCCTTGAAAGCGTCTCCTGCATCACATCAAAACAAAGCGTGTGTTTCCTAGCCTCAGTAACACTCAGGCAGACTCCGTCAACGGCTATGCTGTCGCCCGGCTTAACGTCAGAAGAAACTATGGACGAGATGACTTTAAGCAAAATGCCGACACGGGTCTTATGTATCCCCTCGATCTTCCCTATTTCTTCTATTAATCCGGTAAACATATAAATATTACATTGTTCGAGGCTTAGCCTCGAACATCTCCTTTGACTAAAATGTCCGCGCCTATTCTTTCAACGCTTACATTATTTAATCCTATGGCTTTTTTTACTTTATCAACGCCCGTGCCCTCCACGGAAGTCAACGCGTCCCTGCCGCCTATTATCTTTGGAGCGATAAAAAATAAGATCCTGTCAACCAGGCCGTTTTCCAGAAAACCCGCGGCAGTATCCCCGCCGCCCTCGATAAGTAAATTCGCGATCTCAAGTTCGGCTAATTCCTTTAAAAGCGCCCGAAGATCTATCCTGCCTCCCCTGGCATTACAGCTTAGCACAAGGACGCCCTTTTTATTAAGGCGTTTTACCTTTTCTGCGGCATGCTTCGCGCCCAATGAACCCTTCAGGACAGCGAGTATGGAAAGGCTTGGCGAACTTTTTGAAAATATCCCGGCGCGCTCCGGGACCTTTAGTTCAGGGTCGAGAACGACCTTGATAGGCGAGCGCCTTGACCTGGAAGTAAGGAGTGGGTCGTCTTTTAAAATAGTGTTGATCCCGACCAATATCGCATCTGCCTCGCTTCTGACGCTATGCGCGTATTTTCGGGAAGCCTCTGAGGTTATCCACTTTGAATCCCTCTTCCTTGTCGCTATTTTCCCGTCAAGAGACTCAGCCATTTTCAGCGTGACGAACGGCATCCCCTTGGTCATGTATTTTATAAAAACTTCGTTAAGCTCGAGCGCTTTCTCTTGCAGTAACCCGACTGATACTTTGATATTATTTTTTCTTAATTTAGCGATGCCGCGGCCATTATTCAGTTTATTCGGGTCAGCCATTGCGCAATAAACTCTCTTTATGCCACTCTTTATGATAGCGTCAACGCAAGGAGGCGTCCTACCCACATGGGCACACGGCTCAAGATTTACATAAAGCGTAGCGCCCTTTGCTTTTTTCCCGGCCCTCTTCAGCGCGACAGGCTCGGCATGAAGCGCGCCCACACGCCTATGGTAAGCGCTCGATATTATTTTTCCGGACTTTACGACCACAGCGCCGACCATAGGATTAGGGCTTACAGCCCCTCGCCCTTTCTCAGCCAACTCCAACACCTTAGCCATAAAAAACTCATGCTCACTCATAAAACCTTCCTTAAATTACGGCATCAATTCAAAGCATCAGTTCCCGACAAACCCAAACAATATTCTTCGAGCGACCGAAGGGAGTCGAGAAGCAAAAGCATCAGTTCTCGACCCCGTCCGCCTCTGGAGGACTCCGCTTGAACAATATTCTTCGAGCGAGCAAAGCGAGTCGAGAAGTCACGCGATGGACTCCGCTTGAACAATATTCTTCGAGCGAGCAAAGCGAGTCGAGAAGTCACGCGAAGGA
>JAHIUV010000201.1 GCA_018817035.1 Candidatus Omnitrophota bacterium
AATAGAGATCATAAGGGGCGCGGCGTCTGTTTTGTACGGGGACAACGCGGTCGGCGGAGTAGTGAACATAATAACCAAAAAAGGCAGAGGAGCTTTATCCGGAAGCGCAGGCGTAAAATATGGTAGTTATGGTATGTACCAGGAAAACGCGGAAATTTCCGGACAACAGGACAAAATCTCCTATTATCTGTATTCGAAATATTCCAATACAGATGGTTACAGGTCGAACAGTGACTTACAGGCTAAAGATTGTAACGCCAGAATAGGTTATGATGTCTCTGATGGCATCTCGCTTGGCCTTACCGCGGCATGGCATGAAGACGATTACGGGCTTCCGGGAGGGCTGGATGACCAGGGCGAACTGGACCAGTATGGCAGGCGAGGCTCTCCTGATGAAAAAGACTTTGCTTCCACTAAAGACAGGTATGTAAAATTATCCATGGACATCAAGCCGTGGTTTGACGTTACTGACTCAGCCTCTTTTAACGTGGACCTCTTTTACAGGAACAGGGATTCTTATTCATGGTTTAATTACGGAGGGTGGCCGTCAGCTACAAAATACGCTATAGATACCAAAGGCGCTACCGGAAAGTATATATATAATGGCGCTATTGCTGATGATGAATTAAACTTTGTCCTGGGCGTGGACTATTATGATACCGAGAATATTATTAAAGGCAGTGAAAATAATACAGATGATTTGACTATATCCAAGGAAGAGTTGGGTTTTTATGGTTATTCTGAATATGAGATGTTTCCCAATACCTTTATAAATAGCGGAGCAAGGTATCAAAAAGCAGAGTATGTCTTTGACCAGAGGCAATCCTCGGTGCGCAGGGAGACAAAAGAACCGACTGAATCGGTTCTTTTGGGAGGAGTAAGGTATGAATACGCTGAGCGCTCTAACCTGCATTTCAGCGTCCAGGAGAGTTTTAGATTTTTAGCCACTGATGAATGGTACAGCACGTGGTCAGGGCTTAATACAAGCCTGAGGCAACAGTCAGGAGTCCAATATCAGGCAGGTATAGCGCATAGCTTTGATGACGGCCTGACGTTTTCATTGACCCCATATTGGATAAACATAAAGGACGAGATTTACGTAAATCCTTATCCGTCTCCCGGGCAAAATGAAAATTATGACAAGACAATGAGAAAAGGCGTGGAATGTGAATTAAAGTCTGACCTTTCGAATCTCATAGATTTTACTTACGTGGATATGTTAGGGGTGTCGGTGAATTATACCTATCAACAGGCAAAGTTTAAGGATGGCGATTACAGCGATAATGACATACCAATGGCGCCGCGGCACCAGGCCGGCATAAATTTAAACGCGGGGTTGTTCAAGAATTATATATTGTCATTAAGCGGCAGATATACGGGAGAACGCTATGCTATCAATGACACAAGGAACGAAACTCCCAAGGTAAAAGATTATTTTGTGGCGGACGCGAAGATGTCGTACAGAAAGGACTCTTTTGAGTTTTACGCGGGCGTCAACAATATATTCAGCGAAGAATATTCCGCCTATGTCGCGAAAAGTTCTTCATCGGACAAGAAAGATTATTACCCCGCGCCCGAGCGTAACTTTGAAATAGGCATGAGTTATAAGTTTTAAGCATTGTTCTCGACTTCGCTCGAACGATATTTTTAAGACAAGGCCCCGAGTTTGTCCGCCAGAGGCGGATATAATCAAAGGACAATATTCTTCGAGCGGAGCCCGCCGGAGGCGGACGAAGTCGAGAAGATATAAAGTCAGCAGAGTTTATTATGGTATCCGTAATTTTGCGTATTTGACAAAAACTCAGGAGGTTGTTATCATAGGTACAAATGGCGGAAAATAAAATCTTTCAATTTGCGCTTCTTGTTTCTATCCTGTTACATTTCGTGATCTTTATCGGACTTCCCCGCATGCCTTTTATGCCGAGCCCCCGTTCCTTGCAAACTGTAAAGATCACTTATTACGATATAAGGGAAGAACCCAAGAAAAAAATGTCCGCTAAAAAAACTGAACCTATAGTTAAAAAACTTCCTGATGTTACAAAAAAAGAGATCCTTGAGCCGCCTAAAACCGCGGAAAAAAAAGCTGAAAATCTAAAACCAAGGCCCGTGCCGCGAAAGACAGCTTCTATTGAAGACGCGAAAGAAAAGACATTCGCTAAAGTCATTGAAGAAGAGCGGGACATTTCAAAAAAAGCCACGTATATAAGTTATTACAAGGCCGTAAGAGAGAGAATAAGGGAATGGGCTGATGAGAACTACCCGAAGAATAAGCGCTTGGCCCAGGGTGAGGTATTTTTATCTTTTATCGTGGCCTCCAGCGGCGAATTGTTACAGGTCAGGGTCGTAGATGAAAAGTCCTCATCAATCCCGTTCTTAAGAAATATCGCCATAAACAGCATAAGAGACGCAAGCCCATTCCCGGCCTTTCCCGAAGGCATGAGCCAATACCAGATTACCTTTAATGTGATCATATCGTTTGAAGCTCCTTAACTTCACAGTGCATTGCACTATTGTGAAGTTAAGATTTTCCTTGACAGGATTTTGCTATTAGATTATGATAGTGTTTCTTAAATAGCACTCATCTCGTTAGAGTGCTGACAATTAAAAAGGGGGGTGTTAATATGGCAATTCAACCATTAAGAGATAGGGTGGTTGTGAAGCGGTTAGAAGCAGAGGAAAAGACAAAGGGTGGCATCGTTCTGCCTGATACGGCAAAGGAAAAGCCACAGACAGGTGAAGTAATCGCGGTAGGTAAGGGCAAAGTCCTTGAGAGCGGAAAAGTAGAACCCGTAGAAGTAAAAAAAGGCGACAAGATCCTTTTCGGGAAATATTCCGGCAATGAGATAACTTACAAAGAACAGGAATACATTATTTTAAAGGAAGAAGATATCCTGGCGATATTAAAGTAAAAAAGGAGGTATTTCAAGATGGCAAAACAGTTGATTTTTAGCGAGGACGCGAGACAGGCTATTAAAAAAGGCATAGACGCTTTAGCGGATGCCGTAAAGATCACTCTCGGCCCTAAGGGAAGAAATGTTGTATTGGATAAAAAATTCGGTTCTCCGACTATCACAAAAGACGGAGTGTCCGTAGCGAAAGAGATAGAGTTAAAAGACCCGTATCAGAACATGGGCGCTCAGCTGGTAAAAGAGGTCGCGGAAAAGACAAGTGACCTGGCAGGCGACGGGACCACGACAGCTACGGTCCTCGCGCAGGCGATTTACAGGGAAGGTTTAAAGAACGTGACCGCGGGGTCAAACCCGACCGCGTTAAAACGCGGTATTGACAGGGCCGTTATCGAGGTCGTAAAACATCTTAAGGAAAAGATGTCAAAACCCATCAAGGACAAGAAAGAGATCGCGCAGGTAGCGTCAATAGCCGCTAACAATGATCCCGCTATCGGTGACTTGATAGCTGACGCGATGGATAAAGTCGGAAAAGACGGCGTTATTACTGTCGAAGAAGCTAAATCAATGAAGACAGAACTTAAAGTAGTAGAAGGCATGCAGTTTGATCAGGGATACCTTTCTCCTTATTTTGTGACAGACGCTGAAAGGATGGAAGCTACTATAGAAGATCCTTTTATCCTGATCCACGAGAAGAAAATATCAATAATGAAAGATATGCTACCGCTTCTTGAGAAGATAGCAAGGGCAGGTAAGCCCCTCGTGATAATGGCGGAAGATGTCGAAGGCGAGGCATTGGCAACATTGGTAGTGAATAAATTAAGGGGCACCCTTAATTGCTGTGCGGTAAAGG
>JAHIUV010000202.1 GCA_018817035.1 Candidatus Omnitrophota bacterium
CCGAACAACTTAAAATATTCTTCTTCGGAAAGCATCCATGTCTTATCCGACCTTTCAGAGGCCCCGAAGCGGGGAACGCGCGCTACATTAGACCTGGCTAAAGCATAAAAATCGCCTTTTTTAGACAAGGTGCCTATTTCCACGCACCAGGAAGTGCCTGGCTTAGGAACCTCTATATACCAGTTCCTCGCCATATCCTTAAGCGTTATGTCAAAATAATTATTCGCGTTTTTTCCGTCGAATTTATTGACGCCGGTAACATCATATACTCTCAATATTGACCTGTTGATATCCTGCTTTTCAGCGGTGATCTTTTCTTTTACCGCGTTTTCTCTGGCAGGGGTTATTTCCCAATAAACAAATATCCACCATGGGTCCCTGACCATAGCCACTATCCTGTCTTTACCATAATTTATCGGGAGATCTATGGCCCTGGCTATGTAGGCCTGCTCCAGGAATGGCCCAAATTTAGATATCCTTACCTCTGTCTGGCCCCTGGTAATACCCTGTGTCCTGATATTTTCTGACATAAAAACCTCTTTTAAGGCTCGAGAAGCAGGTCTCGTATCTTTACGGCAATATCCCTGGCGGAAACTACTTTGTAATACAGCCTGCTCTTTGTATCGTCGGCGGCATCGGAAACTTTTATGGACTTATAAGTATTCAGGATAGCCTCTTCCTGCAGGGCAAGCCCTTTATTTATTAGATTTATATCCCACATCCCCGTACCTTTATTAGCCCACCAGAACTGACAGCTATGTATTGCCCTGTCCAGAAGAGCCCTCGCGATATCGTAAAAACGTTTGCTCTCTTCATTGTCACGCAGTTCAAAAGCCTGGTCTATAAGCTCAAAACATATGTCCATATGTTTCCATTGCAGGTCATGTATCCGGTTACCTTTTTCCTGCCATAAAGGATAATAATTCTTTTTCGCTATATCATCTTTTGTAGTGCTCCATGAAGAAGGACGGGGAGATCGTGAGTCTTTCATAGGAAATTTCTCAATAAGCTCGCTTATCGTTACCACCTCGATCTGGGTCTCAGCCAGGCTGAGTATCTCCCTGTGGGCCTCAGCAAGATCTGTCCTCTGTTTTATAGCTTTGTAGTCCGCGGCCCCGTCTATCATCTCGTATACTTCGGCAAGAAAAAGTTTTTCCCAGTTATGTATGTGGTGCCCGAACGTCTCCGCGTCCATCGCTGTGATCACGTACGCGTCTTTGCCGTCTTTACTTAACCCGAGCAGTTCCGAAATAAAACCCGCGCTGTCGATATTATGGAAGCTTATCTTATTGCTCAGGATGTCAGACCTGTAAAATACTTTTATGCCTTGGGGAATCCTGTAAATAACATCTATGGGCCATTTCTCCGGACAAGCCACGCCGCTGATCAAAGTCCATTCATACCCCATTCCCGCCAAAAGATCGCCTGTCTCATCCGAATAACACATCTCAGGCGGAAAAAAACCACGGGGTTTATAAGCGTCCTTAAAAAAATAAGTGTTTATTTTGTTATTCAGCTCTATCTGCCTGCGCATTTCTTTTTCAGGTATGAGCGGCAGTATAGCGTGATACTTTGCCGAATCCGCAAACTCTATCCGGCCTTTACCGGCAAGTTCGCCTATGATGTTTATTATATCTTCGTCTCCGTGGTTATTCAGCATCTCTGTAAGCACGCCGCAGATATTCATGGTTATCTTGGCGCAGGGATGCTCACGCAGCATTTTAAGAAGAGGCCTGTAGGATTCATTGCAGACTTTATTTAATATGGCGTGAAACTGCGTAGGTGGCTGGTAAAAATGCAAAAAAGGAGCCCAGTATATCATATCCTCTTTCCAGTCAATAGATATCTATCGTTAAAACTATAGGATGAACGCAAACCGGGTTATTTTAAACCCAGTTCTTTTTTTACCTGGCATTCTGCCTCGAACCAATCGTTCCAGTCGTTCCCGTGAGAATTGCCCCTTTTCTCATAAAGGCTGTATGCCTTCTGCTGGATCTTTGAGCTCAGGTCACTTGAATCCATGGTCTTAGTTGCCTTGACTGTTTTTTTGTTCCGGCGTAATACCATTTTAAACCTCCTGCTTTATATAGATATTGCTAAGGCGCCACTCCCTGTGACGCCCTTAAGCCTGATTAGCCCATGTCTTATACGGATATAATATATACCAGAAATAATTCTTGTCAAGATTTAACTTCACGGAATATCACGATAAACTTTGTAGGTTTTATATCTTCTCGACTCCGCTCGAAGAATATTGTTCGAGCTTGCCCCGTAACAGATCGAAGAATATTGTTCGAGCGAAGTCCGCCGGAGGCGGACGGAGTCGAGAACTGATGCTTCTGCTTCTCGACTCACTGCGTTCGCTCGAAGAATATTGCCATCTAACAGACTTAGGGCTTTGTTTTAAAAATATAGTTCGAGCCTGCCCCGTAACAAATCAAAGATTTGGTTCGGGGCGGAGTCGAGAACTGATGCTTCTCTTTTACAATGTCGGCACCCTCAGTGTCTTTGCTCAACGCCGGGAGCAATTGATGCTTCCTTCCAAATATCGTTCTAGGCTTAGCCTCGAACACATCTTCCGCTGTTTTTCGTTATCTTGCGTAAGTTCTTCGCCAAGCTTGGATTTAGCTGTTCCGGTAAAAGTCTCCACTCCCAATTGCCGCTCGTGACAGCCGG
>JAHIUV010000203.1 GCA_018817035.1 Candidatus Omnitrophota bacterium
TACGCCCAACGCTTTCAGTACATCCGCGCTGCCGCATTGGCTGGAAACAGCCTTGTTACCATGCTTGGCGACCTTGAGTCCCGCGGCGCTCACGACGAACGCCGAAGCTGTGGATATATTAAACGTGTTAGTGCCGCTGCCGCCCGTGCCGCAAGTATCTATTATTGTCTCACGGTCTATGTTTATATCATCCCTGTCCAGGTCGACTATATCCTTACCGGCGCGGATCTTCACTGCCTTCTCGCGCATGACCATCGCTGCGCCTGTTATCTCCTCAACGGTCTCGCCCTTTAATCTCAGCGCTGTGATAAAGCTCCCTATCTGCGCCTGAGTCGCCTCGCCTGTCATTATCTCATTCATGCACGCGATCATTTCTTCGCGGCTGAGATCAAAACCATCCACGACCTTGCTAATAGCTTCCCTTATCATAAGCTCTCCTACAGATTGATAAAATTCCTTAACAGTTTTTTTCCGTGCTCCGTCAATATTGATTCCGGATGGAACTGCACGCCCCATACCGGGAACTTTTTGTGCTTCAACGCCATTATTTCTTTAGCTTTTGTCCGCGCCAGAATCGTGAGGCTCCGCGGAAATGATTTTTTGTCGACTATTAAAGAGTGGTACCTCGTCGCCTCAAAAGGACTGGGTATGCCTTTAAACATACCTTTGCCGTCATGATAAACCATTGACGTCTTGCCATGCATGAGATTGCGCGCGCGAATGACCTTTCCGCCAAAGACCTCTCCTATACATTGATGCCCAAGGCAAACACCTAATATCGGTATATCCTTGCCAAATTCTTTTATAACCTTACCTGAAATGCCCGCGTCCGACGGCCTACCGGGCCCCGGAGATATGACGATATGGTCAGGCTTTAACCTCCTGATCTCATCAATGGAGATCTTATCGTTCCTGTGAACGGCTAATTTTTCTCCCATTTCTGACAGGTATTGGACCAGGTTATATGTAAATGAATCGTAATTATCTATCATTAATATCATTTCTCTAATCCTCTCTCCGCCAGCTCAATAGCCTTCACCATTGCCTTTGCCTTATTTACCGTCTCATGGTATTCTCTTGAAGGCACTGAATCAGCCACTACCCCGCCGCCTGCCTGTATAAAAGCATCCTTTCCCTTTATCAATATAGAGCGTATATTTATACATGTGTCCATATTCCCTGAAAAACTAAAATATCCGACAGCGCCGGCGTAAGGGCCGCGTCTCGTATTTTCAAGCTCATCTATTATTTCCATTGCCCGTATCTTAGGCGCTCCGCTTACCGTCCCTGCCGGAAATGCGGCAGCTAATACATCGTAAGAGTCCTTACCCTTTGCCAGGCGGCCGCGACAGTTGCTCACTATATGCATTACATGTGAATATTTTTCGACAGACATGAACTCCGACACCTTTACACTGCCGGGCACGCATACCCTGCCTATGTCATTGCGCCCAAGATCCACCAGCATGACATGTTCCGCCCTTTCCTTCGCGTCCAGCAAAAGCTCTTTCTCTAATCTATCATCCTCGGCCTCATTTCTCCCGCGGGGCCTGGTACCGGCAATAGGCCTTGTCTCGACAACTCCGTTCTCACATCTCACCAACAGCTCAGGAGAAGAACCTACTAATTTCACATCACCGAAATTCAAATAAAACATATATGGCGAAGGATTAACTGACCTGAGAGACCTGTAGACGTCAAAAGCTTCGCAGTTAATCTTTGTGCGAAATCTCTGCGACGGTACCATCTGTATAATATCACCAGACCTGATATATTCCTTTGCCTTCCGCACGATATTTTCGTATTCCCGTTTGGTAAAATTAGACTTTATCTTATGTGCTTGTCTTTTTTTGACAGCAGGTTTCTTTTTTTCATCTAAAGGCTTGTTAAGCACATCAATAATCCTGTCTATTCCCCTCACAGCCTCTTCATACACCCCTTGTCTCTTGTCCCTTGTCTCTTGTCCCTTGTCTCTTGTCCCTTGTCTCTTGCCCCTTGTCCCTATATAAGCATTGACCACGATCTTGACAGTATGGTTTGAATTATCAAATATCACCTGGCTTCCTGCCAGCATAAAGACAGCGTCCTCTATGCCTAACTCATCAGGATTCTTGTCAGGCAACTTTTCTATAAACCTGACTATGTCATACCCTGCATAACCGACAAACCCGCCTGAAAATCTGGGAAGCCCCTTTATCGCGGCTGCCTTAAAACCTGACATGATCTTTTTTATTTCATCCAGGGGTGACTTTGCCGTGTATTTTCCGGAACTGCCCTTTTTTATAACTTCGATCTTCGCGCCTTTGCTCTTAA
>JAHIUV010000204.1 GCA_018817035.1 Candidatus Omnitrophota bacterium
TATCTTTAACTCTTTACAAGTCAAATTACGATTCATTCCGTGTTTTATAAGGCAATGCTTGATAATGTCTTTTTCCGCCTTGTTGGTTACCTGCTTTAGGGCTTCTTTTAAAGAAACAGGGCATGCGGGATCCATTAAGACAGGGTTTTCTCCTATATCTTTGTCTTTGAAATCCTTTAGGCAGGAATTTAAGGATTCACGAGTCAAAATAAGCCCTGTATCTAAAAGCATCAACCGCTGTATGATGTTCTCCAGCTCGCGCACATTTCCGGGCCAATGATAATTGATCAATGATTCCAACGCGTCAACTGAAAGTTTTTTAATATTACGGTTGAATTTTTTATTAAACTTACCTATAAAGTGTTCCAGGAGGAGAGGTATGTCCCCTTTACGCTGACGAAGAGGCGGTAAAGTCAAGGACGCGACGTTCAACCTATAATACAGGTCCTCTCGAAACCTTTTTGCTTTCACCTCAGTATATAGATCTTTATTAGTAGCGGCAACAACCCGCACGTCAACCTTGACAAGATTAACCGCGCCCAACACCTCGACCTCTCTCTGCTCAAGGACCCTCAAAAGTTTTGCCTGTAAAGATGGGCTCATATCCGCGAGCTCATCCAAAAAGATCGTTCCTTCATTAGCCAATTCGAATTTACCTGGCTTGGATTCCTTGGCATCAGTAAAAGCGCCTTTTACATAGCCGAATAATTCACTTTCCAAAAGGGATTCGGGTATGGCCGAGCAGGTAATGGGTATAAATGGCTTATTTTTTCGAGGGCTGCAAAAGTGTACGGCCCTGGCCACAAGCTCTTTGCCTGTCCCGCTCTCTCCCTGTATCAGTACGGTAACCGGGGTCTCCGAGACCTTGACGATAAACTCCCGCACTTCCCTCATAACAGCGCTCTCTCCGATAATCTCCTTGTACGGAAGTTTGTATAAATAATCTTTATTCTGATATAATTTATACTTCTCTATTGCCTGCTTTACGGTCAATCGCAGTTTATCCAGGTCGAACGGCTTGGTAAAATAAGCGAAGACGCATTCTTTTATCACTTTAAGGTCGACCTGCTCTATGCCATAAGCCGTAAGGACGATCGAAGAGATATTAGGCCTGAACCGGTTGATCTCAAAAAGAGCGTCTAATCCATTCATCTTAGGCATTTTTATATCCATGATTATCGTCGAAAAAGCATGGCTTTTGACCTTATCAATGGCTTCTAAAGCATTAGAGACGGTTACTATTTCGTAGCCATCCTTGCCCAAGGCCTCAGATAGCATAAAACGCATCGCCGCGTCATCATCAACTATTAAAATACTATCTCGAACCATGTTTACTGACCCCTATCGGTAGCGAAATGATAAAATCCGACCCCTTACCCTCAACGCTTTCGACCTTAATATTGCCCCTATGCGCTGTTATGATTTGATGCGCGATTGCCAGGCCTAAGCCCACGCCATCATCCTTTTTTGTGAAAAAAGGATCGAATATCCTTTCCACATCTTCTTTGGCTATACCTGTCCCCGTATCCGAGAGCCATACCTGTATATTATTCCTGTCCGGCTTTTTAACGGAAACTCTCAATGTCCCGCCTCCCGACATTGCCTGATAGGCGTTCAATATTATATTTAATAAAGCCTGCTTTAATTCCTTTTTATCTCCTATTATTTCCGCGGCAAAATTATTTTCTTTGATAAGCTCGATGTCTTTTGCCTGAGGATTAAGCCCTGCCAAAGCTATGGCTTCGTCTAAAACAGAATCCAGGTTTATCGTCTCCCGGTGTATCTCCGTGTATTTGGATGGGGATGCCATTAAAAATCTACTGATAATGTCTTCCATCCTCTGCGTCTCTTGTAATATTACCCGGATATATTCTTTCTTCGGATCATTATTTGACAGATCCTCGTCTATTAAATTCATAAGGCCCTTTATGGAACCGAGCGGATTCCTGATCTCATGAGCAACGCCGGCGGCCAGCTGGCCGAGTGAAGCGAGCCTTTGCAATGATTCCCGTTTTTTCTTTTTTTCAAAAGAGGTGTGCAGATGTTCGAAAGATTGGAATACTTCCTCTATCTCCTCTTCAACATACGGATGCTTAACTAAACTAAAACTATCATTTTCTATGTCTTTCAGCATTTGGCTAAGCCTTCTCATGGGTATTAGTATCGCGTAAGTCAAAGCTAATCCGATGCAGAAAGAAACTATTACACTGATAAGAAGATATGTATTCAGGTTAAATATCGCCCTTGATGAATTAACGAAATATGGTAAATTATAAAAAATCACTATCCCGTAACCGGATATCAAAAGGACGAACAATAAAGGCAGCATAATCACGAGCCTGAGCCTGAAACTGTCCCTTCTTAAAAAAATAGATTTTTTCTCCATAAACACGGACCCCGCGCTACTTGGCCGGCAGGATCAGGTTAAATTTACTGCCCCTGCCCCACTTAGTCTCTGCCCAGATCTTTCCCTTATGCATGCCTATTATCTCTTTGGCGTAGGATAACCCGAGGCCCAAACCGCTAAACTTGCCGTCACTGATCCCCGTATGGGCAAACTCCTCAAATACCTTATCTATTTCCGAAGCCGGTATGCCACTGCCGGTATCTTCCACGTAAACCAGTATAAAATCCGTCTTTTTCTGCTGTTCATCAAGGTATGGACCGGCGCCTATGGTCACCTCTCCGCCCTTAGAAACAGCTTTAAGGCCGTTTGCGATAAGATTATTCAGTACTAAAGCGACCTTCTCCCTGTCCGCCCTAACCTCTAAGATATCCTTTGGCAGTTCTTTTTTTAAATATACTTTTTTCTTCTCAGCGAATTTCTGAAATTCCTCCAGGCATCCTTCTATGAGTTCACTGACATCAAATTTAACCAAATCTAATTTAACCTTTTTTTTCCGGATCTCCGAAGCAGTTAAAAGCTCATTTATAGAATGGGCCAAGCTTTCCGAATTATCCTTTGCCATCAAGACAAGCCTTTTTTGTTCTTCATTGAGGTCTCCGGCAGTCTGGCTTAAAAGAACTATCAGGTTATCGCGGATACTTGTTACGGGATCACGAAGATAGGACGAGATCCTGGATAAAAAACTTTCTTTGGCTTCTTCCAACTCCCTCTGCTTAGTGACATCGGTAAGGACGAATAACATACCGATAGTCTTACCGTCTTCATCTTCGACCACGGCCGTAGAGGCTTTTATCGTGTCCCTTGTCTGGACGTTAGGAGTGGAAAGTTCGACTTGTTTGATACTGCTATCAGACGATGTCCTTTTTTTTCTTGTCAAGGCCAAGAGATGTTCATCCTTAAGCTGATCCAATATATGATGCCCGGCCATTTTTTCTTTTGGTATACCCAGTAGTTCCTCCGCCGCGCGGTTCATCAGTATGACCCTGTCTTCCCTGTCTACAACTATAATACCTGAAGAAAATTCATGCAATAAAGCGGATTGCCTCTCCAGATCCGCGCTAAGTTCCTTGTTATGTTCGGTCAAATGTTTGGTCGCGGCCCCTACTCTTGATGTGATCTCGCCTTCAGCATTATTAGGCTCCTTACGTAAATTATCTAATTCTTGTCTCGAGATAACTACCTCATTAGGATTGGCTATAGCTTTTCCCCTGCCATGGCCAGAGATACCCGACGACGTTTTTCCGTCTGTTTCATTTTTATCCGCGAATACGTCATGGCTGGCTTTTCTTTTCCTGGCCTGTTTCTCTATTTCATATAAACGCTTAAGCTCCGCCTCGGGCACCTCTACTTTTTTTCCCTCAAGCGGTATTTCTTTGATGTTTTTCAAGGCTTTATTGAACTCAGCGTCACTCAACACCCCTGAATCTTTAATGCGGGAAGAAATCTTAGGCAATATCCTATCCCTTTCCTCTTTTGTCTTAACGACCTTTCGCATGATCTTTTCCAGGTCCTTGGGCGATTTCTTTTTAGAGGTCTTGAATTTAGCGGTGATCATGTCTATCTTGATGCGGTCCACATATTGAGAAACAATAGTGCCCAGGGCTTCTGAGGTTTTAAGCGACTCTGTGGTTTTACCCGAACTAAGCAATTCCTCCTGAAGCTTTTTTCCAAAAAAGGCCATTGTCTGAGAAAGGTCTTTTTTTAACGAACTTCCCTCGCGGCGGACCAGGTCCATCAGCCAGTCACCCATTCTCTCCACGACAAGCTGAAGATTTCGGATCTCCTTGCCTACCTCAAGGAGTAAAGTAACTGTACGCTTAGGGCTTCTTCCCAGCTCATCCAATAGTTTCTTCTCATCGACCTTGGAACCCACATCCTTGATCTCGCCCTTTAAATATAAAAGCATGGTCTTATAAAAAGACTGTTTTTGCTCTTTTGGCTCTTCGGCGCCGCCTGACTTCTCGGTAACAAGCCTCTCGCCTTCAGCGACCCTTACCATTCTTTCCCCTTCACCTATGGAGACAATGGTTTCGCTCTCGCTTAATCTTTCATAACGGACATTTTCCAATTTGATATTAGGCGTCAGGTCAGAAGATAATATTTTTTTCACGCCGCCCCCGCCCTCTATGGCATCCTCGCGCATCGCCATAACAGAAATAAGCGAGTCTAGTTCTTCTTTCGCTATGCTTTCACAAAAACTCAATGAGTCGATCTTTAATCTCTTGAAATTACCGAAAAACTTCGAGACCAAAGGATTTGCTTCATCAAGTACCGTATCCTCCACCAACAACCTGTTTTCCACAACGCCGAAGATAAGTTCTTTTTTGTTTTTCAATGCCTCTTTAAGGGATCCGTAAGCAGCTCCCAAAGCGCTTTGGGTAAGAGCATGTCCGTGAGGATACATTACATACTGGACTATAGCCAGATTTAAGGTCTTTATCAGATCCTCGTAACCTGTGGGGATTATTTTGTTCATACTTTTTTTAGAAGGGTCTGTCATTCTTCAAAAACTCCTTTTATCATGGCTATGTTACATGCTCCCGGAATAGACTATAGACCTGCTTAAGGGACAGCCTTAAAATATCCGATGAATCGATCTTGATGAATTTCGCTCCGACATGAAATGTCTTTTTCTCTAAAAAAAACTCAGTTTTCCAGACTATCCTGCCTGTGGCGAAAATAGGCCTGACGTCTTGCGGTATGTACATCTTTAACTCTATGTCCCTGCCGGCGTCAATTTCTTCCTGTATGATCAATCTTATGCCTGAAGCGCTGATATCATAAACTCCCGCGTTTTTCCATGTATTGCCATCCGATGAATATTGCGCCGTAGCGTAATCTTTCATGCGAAGGGCTTTTCTTTGTTCCCCGGGATCTTTTGTCCCTTTAGGGCTAACACTTATCCTCTGGTTTAAAAAGTTAGCTATAAAAACCCCTAAAATAAAAAGATGAAAGATAAGGGCAGGGATACTTATCAGGCTGACCAGCTTAAACACCGCAGTGCCCGCGGAAGTAACGAGGGTAAGGACAGATAACAAGATGGCGATAAAAGACATGCTTTGTAAAACATTGTTCTTGAAAAAAGCTGAACTAAGGGAAAATATAAACATGCCGAAAGAGAAAGAAGTTAAAACAAGGAATACGCATAAAAAAGCCAGGCTAACCCCATCAAAATCGCCTATCTGAAAACTTAAAAAAAACCCAAAAAGATAAAATATTATTGCCAGAAACAGGATCAGCAGGATGGTATTTAATAGGCCTATGCCTCTAGAGCTTTTCATTGGACCCTTTCGTTTTTACAGACACGGCCTTTTCCAGTTCTTCTAATTTAAAAGGTTTGGTAAGATAACTTGAAGCGCCGAGATCCATTGCTTCCTTAAGAATAAACTCATCCTTGATCGCCGTAAGGATAATTACTCTGATATTTTTATTGATCTCTTTGGCGAACCTTAAAGTCTCCATCCCATTTAAGCCCGGCATCTTTATGTCCAGTATCAGTATGCCGGGTTTTTCTTTTTTTAATAACCCAACCGCTTCCCCTGCTTCTTGAGAAGTAAAAACAACATACCCTTTATCCTTAAAAAACCTCCTAAGGGCATCGCATATGCTTATCTCGTCATCAACTATCAATATCTTCTTCGGCATCTATTTTTTCCTTTTTAACATAATAGGCAAGCGGACGATAAAAGACGCTCCTTCCCCGGGCTTGCTTTCTACGTCTATAGACCCCCCTAATGACCTGATGATCTGATCGGATATAAATAATCCCAAGCCAGTCCCTTTTTCCCGTGTAGTGCAAAACGGTTCGAATATAGACTTTAATTTCTCCGGGGGAATCCCTTCGCCTGTATCCATAAATTTAATATTTACATGATCCCTGCCTTCGGGCCTTACTTTGATTCTCAGGTCTCCGCCTTTAGGCATTGCCTGATGGGCATTCAATATCAGATTCAAAAAAACCCATTCAATTTGAACGGGGTCGACTGTAACTTTTGGCAATTTCGAGGGGACATCTTTTATTATGCGGATATTATCAGAACTCATCCTGTAACTTACCAACTTCAGCGTCTTTTCCACCACCAGATCCAGATCTAAGATTTTTCCTCTTTCTCTTTTTGGACATGAAAAAGACAGCATCCTTTCGATAATATCCGAAATGCGATCCGACTGCTCTACTATGGTCTCCAGGGATTTATTCGCGTCTTTAGGCTGTTTTCCCTTCATCAAAAGATACTGCGCCTCCGCGGAGACAGCTGCCAGAGGATTACGTATCTCATGGGCCATGCCTGATATAAAATATCCCAAGGAACTCATTTTTTCTGATTGAATAAGATGGGCCTCCGTTGACTTTAATTTCTTCAGGGAGCATTCGATCTCACAGTATAATTTTTCTTTTTCTATGGCATTTGCCAGATAGTTTGCCAGAGTTAAAACAAACTCCAGGTCTTCGCCGCTAAATACCGGTTTAGAATGCGGCCTATTTAAATTAATAACGCCTTTTAAATTGTCATTTATCAAAAGTGGGACGCAAAGGCTGGAGCCGATCTTTTTGCGGATCTTCCTATCTGAAAATAAAGGATGTTTTTTTAACCCGCCTACAAGGATCAATGGTTTTTTACTTTGAGCTACCCACCCCGCGATTCCCTCTCCCAAAGCTATACTTCTTTCTTCCGCGATCGATTTATCTATCCCAAAAGACGCGACAATGCGTAATCTATTTCCGGGATCGCCTAAAAGCATCAGGGAACCGGAATCAGCACCCATTAACTCCAAACAGGCATCCATGATCTTTTTCGAAACGCGCTCTATGCCGGAAAGGGAGAATAATTGTTTACTTAACTCAAAAAGTGAGTATAAACGTTTAGATAAGATCTTGTGTCTTTTTGTCTCCATAAAGAGTCAGAGCTATACCGCCATCTTTTATATCTTTAGTATTTCTTTTATCTTGCAAACCAGGTTATCCAGTTCAAACGGCTTTTCCATGTACCCATCTATCTTTTGAAACGCGAATAAATCCCTTACTTTTTCCTCTTCCTTGCCGCTCAGCATCAAGACAGGGACATCTTTTATCCCGGGGATCTTTCGTATCTCCTTAAGACAGGTATAGCCATCCATCTTTGGCATCATAATATCCAATATTATCATATCCGGGATCTCACTTTCAGCGGTCTTCGCGCCTACGTCCCCATCGCTCGCAGTAACAACGATAAAATTCTCCTGCTGCAGGCGCATTTTTAACAGCTTCTGTATATCTTCCTCATCATCGATCACAAGGATCTTTTTTTGTGTACCCATGGCCTATCTCCTTATTGTTTTAACAACTTTTTTATTTTTTCCAAAAGCTCTTCCAACTCGAATGGCTTTGTAATATACGCGTCTGCGCCCA
>JAHIUV010000205.1 GCA_018817035.1 Candidatus Omnitrophota bacterium
GTGTTTAAATCAGCATTACTTCGTAACGCTCGAAGAAACAAAAATTATTATAGAAAACTGGAGAAAGGAGTATAATACATTCAGGCCTCATGGATCATTAAAAGGCTTAACGCCTGAAGAATTCAGGAAGGTATGGAAAGAACAAAAACAACCACCAAAAACACCGGAAATTCAACTTACAAGCTGTCCAGTGTAAGGGGTAAGGTCATTACTACTATACGCATTATATAGCCCTCACTACTACAAATTCCTTATTAATTCTAATCTTGATTAACTTACAATACTGGTTCCAAAATTGTAATTTTTAGCTTCAAAAATGTCAAAAAATTTGTCATACTTTCCCTTGACAAACACTATGCCTATAAGGTATAGTTAAAGTGAGCGGTAAGACCGTTTTGGGTTTCTTAGGTGTTCCCTTCCATCTGGTTGGCTATAGCCTTAGAGCAAAAAGCCCAAAAGGCACGCTCTTTTTTCTTTTTAGGGCAAATAGAGATCATCAAATAAGACCTTATCCTTAAAAATATCATACCATTGTAAATCTTTGCGTTCGTATTTTCTAAAAATACCCCAACAAAACATGTCTGTTGCTTGTAATGCTCTATTTTCTGTTGATAAGGAATGTACAATATCTAAAGGCACGCTTGGGTTCAGTCTTCCTTTTAATTGTCCAATGATATAGCTATTAAACTCTTGAATTTGAGGTTTACTTTTACTTTTATCTATAGTCAGACAAACTCGCTGAGAAGCAGTCTCAAAAGGAATCTTATCTAATACAAGTCTCGCTATATAATTATAAACATGCGCTTTTTTCTCAGCCAACTCCTGGTATACCCTGCGTTTATTTAAAGTTATGCTGTACAATCCAAATCTAACACCTTTAAGTTGTTTGTAGAAATATTTTTTTATCTTTAAGGTTGTTTCTGTAGCTTTTAATTCTTGAACGATTCTTTTCCTAAAGCCTGGGGGATTCAATTTTCTTCTCAATGTCTTCGTGCACCCTTTAATAATAGCTCGGTTCCTATTGGATTCACTAACAGCTAATATTGTTACTGTAAAATAGTTTGAGGGTTTCTTATTCACAAAGTCGAAACCTAAATCACCACTTTCATCTAAATATAAAAACCACATTACGACGCTCTCCTCTAATAGTTAATATATATAATATTCTTAAAATATGACCCTGGCAAGCTAAAAGGAAAAATACAAGATCCAACGACCGGACAATATCTATTCATTATATTCTGTTGTGACATTAGCGTGACGTTAAGGATAAGAAATATACAAAAATATACAACTATACGCAAAAGGATACAACGAAATAAAAAAGGCGTAACTACTCTAAAAAACAAGTAATTACGCCTAATTACTAATGAAAACTATAGGTTACGAAAAACTCTCGAAAATGCATGGTGCCGAGGCCCAGAATCGAACTGGGGACGCACGGATTTTCAGTCCGTCGCTCTACCGGCTGAGCTACCTCGGCATTACTTCGCTCTTTGATTATATTGTCGATCTTGCTACGACGAGCTTCGTAGATGCTTAGCGACTTAACTTTAACCTATTTTATCAAACCCCTTCATTATGTCAATAAATAACTTCGCCTTAACGTAACCGGTGAGTTATCAGGGGTACTGTAAATCTTTTGCCAGGCGCAAATATTCTTCGAGCGGAGCGAAGCGTAGTCGAGAAGTGCGCCCAGAGAGTTCTCGACTCGTTTCACTCGCTCGAACAATATTGATATATACTCCCCTGTTTATTCACCGGTTACGCCTTAACTTCACAACAGTGCATTGCAGTTTTGTGAAGTTAAGCTATTTTTCCGGTGCTTTTGTGGATGATTCTATGATTTTAATATCTTTAAAAGCCTTTAGAATAGCGTTGATACCTTCGGGGCCTTTTACAAAAACCGCTGTAGAGAGGACATCGGCTTTTTCCGCTGAGCCAGCGACTATGGTAACGCTTCCGCCTGAAGTAACGGATGCGCCGCTGGCGGGGTCTATTACATGCGACGGCCTTTCATAATTACCCGACGTTGCCACTGCCTGATCCTTTAATTCTATCCTGTCTATGATATTATTCTTGTTCTCCGGGTCCCTTATGCCTATGCGCCAGTTATCTCTATCTGGTGGATTGCCCGCGGCGAAAATATTGCCGCCTATATTTACCAGGACATCTATTATCCCGTCAGCCAGCAAAATATCCTTTGCTTTGTCAACCGCGTAACCTTTCGCTATGCCACCCAGGTCTATCTTTATATCCTCTTCCAAGAAATACACAGTATAATTTTCTTTATCGAGGCTGATCTTTTTATATCTTCCTTTTTTGCCGATCTCCGCGGTTATATCAAAAGCTCCGTCGGTTATCACGCTGTAATCAATGGAACGTCCTATGAGGCTGAACATCTCCGGACTAACCTTTGCTTTTTCTTTGCCAGCTAAGTTGTTTATTTTAAAAAGTTCACTTTTATCGTCGAACTTGCTGCAAAGTCTCTCTACGCGGCGCATCTCCTCAAACGCCCTATCCATAGATGCCACAGCCTTTTCTTTGTCGGGATTATAACAAGATATCTCGGCAAAAGTATCCATGAGTACCCTGGTATTCTTGAATAATAAAGGCTGACCGCAGCCGGAGAGAAATAAAATAATAAAGGAATAATAAAAAAGACGGGATTTAAAAAAAATCATCTGGATTAAAACAAAAATACAGCAGCCGCTAGTACAGTAGACCAGTTGCCGTTGGGATCTATTATCGTGGATTGGGTGGTATTGCCTGTTTTGACTATCTTATCGCTCATTCTGTATTCTTCTTTTACCTCATCCCAGTTCTTGGAATCATTAAAATCCGAAAAACCAAGAGTAGACGCGAGCATCCTAGCCGCAAGCTCCTCCGCGTAATCACCGGCTGTCTCGTCTGTCTGGCCATAAGCGTGATGTTCGCTTAGATAGCCATACATTAACTCACCTGCCGGAACAGCTGTCCCTACAGATGCCGCTATTAAGCGCCTTGGTTCGTTAGAACTACAGCGCGCCAAAACACAAAATGTTATCATACCCGGAACCAGTTCTTTTATACCTTCATTACGTGAGATTATCTTGCATCCGGGAGGGGATATACTAGACACATGCACAAGATTGCACTTCTCTATGCCGGCATCCCTAAGCGCGAGCTCATAAGAACGGAGTTCTTCTTTGTGGGTGCCCACTCCTTTCGTAAAAAAGAGTTTTGTAGGCACCATTTTAGGAACCGTAACTTGCTGTTGCTGCTGCTCTATCGGCTCGGTTGGCTGCTGCGCGGGAGCATTATTCATAGATCATTCCTGTATAGGTTCTTCGGTCTCGTCACTTAAATCCATTTCCGCGGGGGCTTCTTCCTCCATCAGGACATCTACCCAGCTGGCTACCAGAACACCGCTATCATTGGTATAATATCCCACTTCTGCCTGCACGCCCACTGTTACGTCAGAAAGCCCTATGTCTTCTATGCCTTTCCAAAGAATTGTCTCTCCGTCGACTACAGAAAATACATCTTCTCCGTCATCTGTCTTTACCGTAACGGTCCCGGCGTCCACGTCGAGAGAAGTGACTTCTCCGGTAATAACGCCTTCATCGGCTCGCGCTTCCACAGCCATATCTTCCGCCGGAGCCATTGTTTCTTCCGCCATTTCCTGCGCGATGACCGGGGACACAGAAACCAAAATAAATCCCAAAACCAACAACAATAAATTTGTCTTTCTCATAACTGTTTCCTCCTCTTTTGTAAAAATAAACCTTAGAAAAATTATAGCATAAAAAACAGCTTTTTCAATTAAAATCGCTTATCAGGCAAATGAAGTTATAAATATATACTCTAATGGTTCTTCTCCTGTATTTTTTATATCGTGTAGCGTTTTTGGAGCAACATATAAAACTATGCCTTTATCTATATCAAAAATATCTTTTTTCTCTATCAGCGCCTGGCCTTTCCCCGCTAAAATAACCAGGATTTCCTCGCGCTCTCCGGTAGTATGTTCACCTACGCTTTCGCCGGGCTGCAATATGACATGTCCTGATTTCATGCCGCAAGTACCGGACTCTTTATTGAACAGACGCTGATACTTTTCTTTAGTGTACAGCTTTACTAATTTTACGTTTGGGTTGTTTACCATGCGGAGAGATTGATCAATAGGACTGCAGGATATTTATAAGATCTTTTCCTGCCTTAGAGAGCGGTGCTTTATTTTTGAACAATATATCGTCGACGGTGATATTAGTCCCGTAATACGCTTCATTAGATTTTTCTTCTGTTTTAATTACAGAACCTTCCAGGGAGATCCCGGCGAACAAGCCTTTGCTTCTGGAATAAGAAAATATACCTGCCTTGAGGCTCAGGTCAGTCGATGCTTCCGCGCTTCTTCCCACAGGGCCTGCCGCGGCTGCCAGGTCTCCTCCCAGCGTAACACTATTCTCGAGAAAAGATTTCATGCCTCTTTTATTATTAATGACCAATATCAGGTCAATAGCCTGCCCGCCTATCTGTAATCCGTAGCTCAATCCTTTTATCGTAAAAAAAGCCGGGGCGCTCCACCTGTGATTTTCCCTGTCATGATAAAGTATCACTCCCTTGCCATACCTGGCTCCCACGATAAATCCGCCTTTTAAGACAGATGGGAATATCGCTATGCCGTAACAATCCGAGATCAGGTCCTTGGGAATGGCATTATCCGGCATCTCCGACATTTCCTCGAATAATTCATTGCATTCCCGAATCCTCTCATCAAGAGCCGCCGTATCAGCGGCGCAAAGAGAAGGTGCTCCCAATAGTGACAATGCTAAACAGATCATTAAAATTTTTGAGGTATTTTTCATGGCTTTATTTTGTTACGGCGCGTATGACGTAGTAGTTTTCCTGCAGTAATTCACTTGGCGTGATCCTGAGATTTGACGGCACCGTGTTTACCCCTATACCTGAAGCGTCAATACCGGATGACGGGCCTTCCATCAGCGACTCCCTGATAACGGCAGTATTCAGTAACGACCATGGATGATTCACCTGATAACCCCAGGATTGGACAGCTCTCTCGTAGAACGGATCAAACATATCCCTCATATCAGAATCTACTGCCAGATACCCATAACTCAGTATACTGCCACCGTCGCTGCCGCTTCCATAATTATCGCCGCCCATTAAATGGTTATTGAATATAATTAATCCCGGAGGAATGGGAGTTAAAACTTCCACTCTTTCGCTAACGGCACTGCTGCTGACCCATCCCTGTAAGTTTGCGGAAACCTGATCCACGCTGGTGCCTGCCCATACCCATAAATCTCCTCCTATGGCAACATCCAAAGGATTTGCGTTCGTGCCTATCAATCCTGTTGCCATAAAAGTCGAATCATGTCCCGCGGTTATCATGCCGCCCGCCGTATCAGCGATATTGCCGGCTGTCGAGTTCAGGTTAACGCCATTATTTACTCCTCCCGCGGTTACTGTAGTCGTGGTAATATTACCCGCTGCTTCTATATCTATCAATCCATCAGTAGTAACCACTGATGTCAATGTTATAGCGTCCTGCTCCAACACATAGGCAGATCCCTGTGCTGATAACGTAAGAGTATCAACATCAGTATCTAATTCATTATTTGCGCCTACGGCACCTACGGTTCCTGAATTAGCTGTTATAGTAAGGTTAGCGGCTGATATATCCGTTGTCCCGTCTGTAGTATCAGTTATATTGCCGGCAGAGGCAAGGGTTACTTCGTCATTCAGCGCAGTAATATTGCCACTCTGGATGATACTACCGGATGTCGTGGTCAGCGTCACATCATCATTACTGCCTGTATCTCCTCCAGCAGTCACCTCCGTTACTGTCATTGCGCCGTCGGATGTTATGTTCACCAGGCCGTCAGTCGTAGTAACTGATGTGAGCGTAATAGCATTTGTCTCAGTTATATATATACTGCCCGCGAGGGTCGATGAAGCCGTCAAAGAAGAGACCGTTGTCTCAATATCCAATTCTCCTATCCCGCCTATTTCATCCTGAGCAGTTAAAGTCAACGCATCACCTGTAAAATCAACAGCCGCGTCGCCCGCTCCGATCTCATTTATGGAACCTGTCGTAGCAGTGACCGCTATATCATCAGTGCCCGCATCACCCACTACTCCTACAGTAACATCCCCTGCATCCGCTGTTGCCGTAATATCGTCGTCAGCAAGAACCGAGGTAAGTATCATGCCGCCTGTTGTGGTCGTGAGAGTAACGTCCTGGCCCGTGCCTGAGGCATTAACATCCGTCGCTGTTACCAGTCCACCGGCAGCAATTGTTATACTGCCGTCTACAGTATCAACGTCCTGCAACACTATAGCGTCAGTCTCAGTAATTACGATGTCTCCGGCAGTAGTAGATGAGGCATCCAGTGTCGCGACCGTTGTTTCAATATCATATTCACCCGTAGAACTTCCTATTTCATCCCGCGCTGTTATCGTAAGCAGATCACCCTGAATATCAACATAAGAATCTCCGGGGATAGAAACAGTCGAATCTTCTGTTATTGAACCGGCAGTCGCGGTAATGGTAATATCATCGTCTGATTGCACATTCGTAGTATCAGAAGTATTACCAGCCAGAGTTATGTCTCCGGTCTGTGCCGTAATAGATATGTCATGGACCCCAACAACGCCTGTGTCAGATTTTACAGATGTTACTGTGGTCTCTGTGCCGGCTTCTTGGGTTCCACCGTTAGTCTGGATAGTAATGTTACCATTGTTGGCATCTATCGCGAGAAGGTTTATACCATCACCGTCATTATCTAATTCCTTAAATATAATGTCTCCCGCGGATGTTGAATCAGCGGAAATAGTGGTTACTTCTGTTTCTATGGCCGTAGCGCCTCCGATAGTACCGCCTATTTCATCCTGCGCCGTAAGAACCACAGCATCAGCCGTGATCTCCGCGGCATCATCGTCGTCGTCAGCGCCGTTTATAGAACCCGTTGTAGCTGTTATCGTAACATCATCCGTCCCGGCATCGCCGACTACATCTATAACAATGTCTCCGGCATCAGCTGTCGCTGTAATATCATCGTCGGCAAGGACTGAGGTAAGAGTCATTCCTCCGGTTGTAGTGGACAGGTTAACGTCCTGGCCTGCACCTGATGCATTAACAGAAGTCGCGGTTATAAGGCCTCCGGCAGTAACTGTTATCGTGCCGTCCGTAGTAGACACGTCCGTTAAGATAATAGCGCCGTTTTCATGTATTGTTATATTCCCGGGAGCTGTTATCGTGGAATTCAAAGAATTAACATCGATCTCCAGCGCATGTGACTGGCCAACGCCATCCTGGGCATTAAGGGTCAAGACATCTCCTGTTATATCAATACCGGCGTCTTCGGGAGTAACTTCATCTATAGCGCCTGTGGTAGCAGTAATGGTTACGTCGTCTGCCGCGGATACCAAAGCTATGGTCACGTCTCCTATTGAAGCGCTCAGGGTAACGCTATCGTTAGTCCCGCCACCGGCTTGAACA
>JAHIUV010000206.1 GCA_018817035.1 Candidatus Omnitrophota bacterium
GGCTTTTTGGATATGTTTCGGCAATTCCGAACGGTCGCCTAAAAGTATCGCCCGCATGAACGCGCCGCTTTTAAGAGGCATGTTATCGATGATCAGAGTTTTAAGCTTCTCGCGGAGAAAATAGGTGTATTTCAGTATAGGATTTGATTTGTAATCGTGCGCTAATAAAGCTACATTACTTTCTTTTGTGTTTATAAGCGCGAAAATATTTTGTTTTTCTAAATACTCTCTATAATTAAAGGTTCTCGACTTCGCTCGAACATTATTATTCTTCGAGCGAAGCGAACGAAGTGAGCGAAATCGAGAAGCATCGTTAGGTAGCCCTGGTTTCCTTATCGCCCCACCCACAAGTAATCTATCCCCATACTGATGATCTTTTTCCGTCTGTATGCGTATCTGCGCCAACCCTGTTACACCCGACCACTCTTGTCTCTTGTCCCTTGTTGCTTGTCCCTTGTTGCTTGCCTCCTGTCTCTTTATCCCCTCCACCTCAAACAAATACGTAGAATTAATCTTGCCGTAATAAGGCTTGCGTGTCAGCGCAGGGCTTCTTATAATACCGACTATGTTAGTTTTAAGTCTTTCTTCTCCTAAAATATGCCTTATGTGATTACTCGGATAGGTATTGGAGTTTGCGTAAAGAAGAATTGCAAAGGAAATGACTGATAAAAGTAAAAATATGTTCCTGACGCTGTCATTGCGAGGAGCAAAGCTACGAAGCGACCGAGGACGAAATGTCCGAGGAAGTGCCGAACTCAACTGAGTTCGGCCAATCTCACCTGAAGAGGCACTAATAGAAAGAATAAAAGAGATGACTATTAAGATCAAAGTAACTACGAATACATGCGGGAATTTAACCGACCCAGGCAGGTACCTCGCTAAAACAATGCCAAACATGAAGAATACAGCAATTACTGCAAGAGGCCTTTTATTCACCGACGATAATTAATCCTTTCATATCTTTGAATTTCCTTTCACCAATGCCCTTGATATTTTTTATTTCTTCCGTATTTTTGAACTCCCCCGCCTTACCTCTATAGACTAAAATTCTACGCGCTAATTCAGGGCCGATTCCGGGCAATCGTTCCAGCTGTCCGGTTCCGGCAGTATTAATGTTTACCAGTGGTTGTTTTTTATTAATAAAGAGTGCTGAGGAGGTTTCATAACTAGGAGAAATCTTATGATAATAAGAAAAGGATACGCAAAATAAACCTAGCACTACCAGGCAAAGGATTAAAGTCCTTTCTGCTTTAGATATATCCGGCATAAGAATACTACAGGACAGGAACAGCGGGCTTGACCGGAATAAGGCCTTTTTCCTCGGCTATCTTCTTCATGTTCATGGCTGATTCTTTCAGGAGCGCCGCGCCTTTCTTTACTATTTCATTCGCCTTATCTCTGTCTCCGGTTGACAATAATTCTAATCCATTCCTTATAGTCTTAAATGAGTCGAGCATGCTATAATGCTCCTTTGAAAATGTCAAAGAAGGCTTCAGGGCTTCGAACTTTTCTATAGCGCCGGCAAACTGTTCAATGGCATTCTTGACCGGAAGGATACTGCCGCCTAAATTCCTCATGGTCATCTCAATAGTAACAACTATCTTGTTCATATCGCTTAGATAGGTTTTCATCTCATCCGCGGTTTCCGCGGCAAAGGCAACCGGTGACAAGATCATAATAAAACATAACACCGATAAACATATCTTTTTCATTATTCTTCCTCCCTGTTTGCTATGTCTATATATCCAGTGACATAGCCACCTGTAAAATATATTTTTTTACTCCTAGAAAACTGCCTGTGGTCAAAAGGAATTTTCGGGAACCACGCGTTGTATGTCCATTCCTCTTTTTTAATGCCCATGTCGTCACGCCCAGCGTCTATTATCTCTGAAGGCTCCCCCCATTTTTCTATCACTTCTTCTTTGGATGTGCCGGCGACCACCATTGTCTTTGTACTTAGAGGATGCCTCAGCGCGTAATGAGCGGTAGGAGTCTTTACGTCCGCGCATCCGCATAGAAACAAAACCCCTGCAATAATCAAAAAAATCCTCATTCCATCGCCTCTCCGCTGGCTATTTTACTATATACTCCACCATCTTTATATTAAAATCCTCTACGTCCTTAAAATCTCCCTTATATGCCGTAAAGATAGCTTCGAAAAAAGATTTATCCTGTAATATCAAATCGCAGAACTTCCTGAATTTTTTTCTGCCATGCTGGGTAATAAGGAACTCCACGAGTTTTTCCGACTGTGCGTAGAAAAGCTCTCGCATCTCTTTTCCTTCTGGATAATGCGCCATGCGCAGAAGATCTCCCAGCAATATATGCCGGCCGTGTTTTATCTGTTCCACAAGCAGATCGTTCGATATACTTGTTACGCTTGCCTCATAATTAGCCAGGCCTTCGTTGAGCCACAAAGGTATAGTACTCTTGCCGGCAATATCCCTGAAAATAAGATGTGTCAATTCATGAGGAAAAGTAAGTGCCAGGTACGTGTCCGACAAAGCGCATAAAAACATCTCTTTTTCGCCGTAATTCGGGACAAAGCCGCCGACAAGTTCGGCATTAAACCCGATGCCTTTTAAAAAAACTTTCCATTTGTCAACGCTTTCGATGATATATACCTGACATCTCTTATCCCAGTCTATGCCGTCCTCAAATCCCAGATCATAAGAGATCTTCTCAAAATAATACTCAGCCTTGTCACTTACTATTTTTGATTGGGCAATATCAGTATAAAACACGGAGAAATGTTCCGTTTCCTTAACGAACCACTTTCCCTTATCGAGCAGCGTATTGGCAAAATCAGACCTTTTTTCCCTGTCGCCTGACGATGAAAACCCTTTTTGCCTATGGATATTCTTAAGTTCTCCGGCTATATTTGACGCCTGCAGTCTTTCTTTTTCTTCCGGCGTAACCCATTTTCCTTTATACTCTTCAAGGCCTTTTCGTTCCTGAGTCTCTTCATAAACATCATCCGTTATTTTTCGCGTCTCTTTACCTGCCTTTTCATTCTCCCACGCTTCGTTCATCTCAGCGTGCTCATCATCAGAATCTTTTTTTATACTGTCTATATCATCTCTGGAAAACGTAACAGTCGCGCCTATATTTATCTTGATCCTCACGGAATCAGCGTCTTCCCTGGTTATGATTCCTGATACCTTATTACCATTCTTTAAATAGATAGAATCCGCCAGGAGGGTCGTAGCGGAAAACAATAATACACTGAGCGCGATGGGAATGATCTTTTTCAATACATCTCCAGTCTTAACTTCACAAAACTGCA
>JAHIUV010000207.1 GCA_018817035.1 Candidatus Omnitrophota bacterium
GCGTATGTTACTCCTCGGGAGGAAGGGTTGCTTGTCCTGGAGCTTACCGGTGAGGATAAGGATTTTGATAAAGCTATAGCGTTTGCCGAATCTCTGGGCGTAAAGGTCCAGCCGCTTTCCAAGGACATAAAACGCAACGAAGCAAAATGCACTCACTGCGGCGCGTGCGTTCCCATCTGCCCGACAGAGGCCTTGGTGATAGACCCTAAGACCCGCAAAGTAGAGTTCCATAATGATAAGTGCATAGCGTGTGAATTATGTATCAAGGCCTGTCCGCCCCGCGCGATGGAACTACACTTTTAACTTCACAAGTGTGGAGTTAAGGCTTGACATGCGCGGAGATTGTATTATAATTAAAGACTAATTGTTTTTTATTTTTTTTAAAAAGTTTGTGATAGTTTTCACAATCTAATCCCGTTGAAAGGTATTTCGTTGAATACGTATTTTATCAACAGGCCTAATCTTGACAGACTTGCCAGGTCGCTTTCTAAGACCTATAGGGTCTATATTCCCGTAAAATCCGAAAGCCATAGATTTTATAAAAAAATGGGGGACGAAGGCCTTAATGATGCCGTTATCGGAGAGATAAGGGCTGTCCAGACTATAAAGAGTTTTTATTTTCCCGCCCGCGCTAAAGTATCAGAATATTTTTCTGAAAGTATCCCTGAAAGAAAACCAAGGCCCATAGCTGTGATCGGCGCGAAATCATGCGATCTTGCTTCTTTAAAGGTAATGGATTATGTATATGCGCAGGACTCTTTCAAAGACCCTCTTTATGTTTCCAGGAGAAAAGAAGGGCTGATAATCTCAAGTGATTGCACTATGTATGGTGAATCCTGTTTTTGCGTAGCCCTGGGCATAATGCCTTATCCGACAGAGGATTTTGATATTAATCTTTCAGAAGTCGGCAGTGGCTACGTGGCTGAGGTGGGCTCTGAAAAAGGAGAAGCCCTGATAAAAGAATATTCCAAATTATTCCAGGGCGCCGAGCTTTATATTGAGAAAAAAGAAGAAGCCAGGAAACGATTAAAAGAGGATCTTCTGACGCATGTAAAAAATAAAAATATACCTCCTAAAGAATCCATACAGGGAATGTTCAGGAAAAAATTTAACTCAGATCTATGGGATGAGACAGCAAAGACCTGCGTTGAATGCGGGGCGTGCAATATGATCTGTCCCGCATGCCATTGCTTTGTTTTAAAAGACCAGGGTTCTGATAAGGGTTTTGAAAGGCTCAGGCTGTGGGATTCATGCCTTTTGATGTCTTTTGCCGGGGTTGCCGGAGGAGCTAACCCGCGAAAGCTTTTGGCGCAGCGCTTAAGGAACCGCTTTGATAAAAAGTTTAATTTCTTTCCCGATAGCATAGGTAAGTTCGGATGCACAGGATGTGGAAGGTGCACTGAGGCATGCCCGGGGAAAATAGACATAAGGGAAGTATTGGGCAAGTTATGATAGATAACCCGTATAAACCGATAAAAACCGAAGTTCTGGATATCTGTGAGGAAAGCCCCACTATAAGGACAGTTATCCTGAAACCTGAAGAGCCATTGCGCTTTAAAGCGGGACAGTTCGTGGAAATGACAATACCCGGTCTGGGTGAAGCGCCTTTTACGCCTTCTTCGTCTCCTCATGAAAAGCAGAAACTCGAGATCAGTATTATGAAAGCCGGAAAAGTGACCGCAAAAATACATGATCTGAAAAAGGGAGATACAGTCGGTTTAAGAGGGCCTTACGGCAATGAATATCCTCTTTCAGACTATGAAGGCAAAGATGTCCTCCTGGTGGGCGGAGGCGTTGGACTGGCTCCTTTAAGGGCGTTGTTTTTTGCGTTGGTCCATGACGTGAAAAAATATAAGAGCATAACATTCTGCTGCGGAGCCAAGACCCCCTCAGATCTTATATATAAGGAAAGCGTCCTTGACAAATGGCACAAATTAGACAAGAGGATAGATCTCAGGGTCACGGTTGATAAAAAGGATAAGGACTGGAAGGGAAAAGAGGGACTGGTAACCACTACCCTGGACAACTTAAAGGTGGATCTTAAGAACAGCGTCGCGATAGTATGCGGCCCGCCTGTTATGATGAAGTTCAGCACGTTTAAACTGATAGAGCTGGGATACAAAGAAAATCAGGTCTATTTATCCATGGAAAAGAATATGAGCTGTGGTTTTGGTAAATGCGGCCATTGCAGGCTGGGGAATTTTTACGTGTGTAAAGACGGCCCTGTATTCAGGTATGATAAGATAAGCAATATTCATGAGATCTGGGACTAGTTTAGCTATAAGCTTTAAGCTGTAAGTTATAAGAAAAGGCTTACAACTTACGGCTTAAGGCTTACGGCTTAAAGCTTAAATATGAAGAAATTACTTGTGGACCTTGAAAAATTATATAGCTGCGAAAAACCTGTCGCGGAATGCAGTTATTATTACCGTCCGGGCAATGACGGCATAACTCGTCTGCGCGAGATAGGGCAGTTTATATATATATGCAGGAAATGCGAGGACGCGCCTTGTGTGA
>JAHIUV010000208.1 GCA_018817035.1 Candidatus Omnitrophota bacterium
ATATCACAGAACAAAAATCAAGTCAACCACATCTTAACTTCACAACAGTGCATTGCACTGTTGTGAAGTTAAGCGCTATACCCCATTCAAATCCTGCTAAATGTATGGCGTGCCTGGCAGGATTTGGCGCTTCGCCTATTCGGCGAAGTCGGCCAGCCGCTTTGCTGCCACTGCTCCTATCCGTCGCAGTTTGTCCTCGCTATCCGCTCGGCGCAAAGCTCCATTCGAGCCCTGAAATTTGGTACCCCCAACAGGGCTCGAACCTGTGACCTTATCCTTAAGAGGGATCTGCTCTACCAGCTGAGCTATGGGGGCCAAAGTTGTTGAAAATAAATGATATCACAGAACAAAAATCAAGTCAACCACATCTTAACTTCACAACAGTGCATTGCACTGTTGTGAAGTTAAGCGCTATGCCCCCTTCAAATCCTAAATATATGGCGTGCCTGGCAGAATTTGAATCTGCAACCAATGGGTTCGAAGCCCACTACTCTATCCAATTGAGCTACAGGCACATTTATGCTACATACGCTTCTTATCCACAAAACTGTAATGCTTATTATCTCCTATTATAATATGATCTAACATGTTCAGCTGCAACGCTTCACATGCTTTTTTTAAACTGTCCGTAAACACGATATCCTCTTCACTGGGCTCAGGGTCTCCCGAAGGATGGTTATGCGCCGCTATAATACTGACCGCGAAATTCTGTATCGCCTTTAAGACTATCTCCCTTATCTGGGGCGCGGCTTCATCAACAGTCCCCTCTTCTATCTCGATAATCTCGGTTATCTGGTTCTTGCTGTCCAAGAGAAGTATTTGAAAGACCTCTTTTTTTATATCCCTGAGGCGCGGCATTAAAAAATCAGCTACTTCTTTAGGAGAATTGACCGAACCTAATACCTTTTTCTCTTCACACATAAAGCGCCTGCCTATCTCAAACGCGGATCTTAGCTGAGCGATCTTTGCCTCACCCATCCCTTTGAATTTTCTGAGTTCCTGGATATCCGTATGGCTCATATTGCGAAAAGTCTTGAAACGCGACATTATCTCCCTGCCTAATTCCACCGCGTTCAATCCTTCTGACCCGCTCCTAAGCAATATAGCAAGGAGTTCAGCGTTGCTTAACGTATGTTCGCCATATTTAAAGAGCCGCTCACGAGGCCTCTCGCTTTTAGGCCATTGCTTTATATTGGTTCTATATATAACTTTATCCTGTCGCATATTGTAATTATATTATCACAGCAAACCAGCTTGTTCAACACCTTAACTTCACACACAGTGTCAAGAACTTTACTGACGTTATGTCTTCTCGACTATGTCCCGATACTTCGGGACAAGCTCGAAGAATATTGTCCTTCGACTATGTCCCGATACTTCGGGACAAGCTCAGGACTTTGTCTTGAAATATTGTTCGAGCGAACGCAGTGAGTCGAGAACCGTAATAAAATCTTTATCAAATAAAAGCCAGTAAACTATTTTACGATATCAACGCCTTAACTTCACAGTGCATTGCACTGTTGTGAAGTTAAGACGTTTCGCGCATCGCCAGCTGTCCGCAGGCTGCCTGTATATCTTTTCCTTTTGATTCACGCACTATTGCGTTTACTCTATGCTTTACAAGGGCCTCTTTAAACTCCTGCATATCTTTCCTTGAAGGCTCCTTGAATTTTTTTCCGGGAACAGGGCTGTATGGTATAAGATTGACCTTTGCTTTTAGATCCAGGGCAATGCGCGAAAGCTCGGCTGCGTCTTTTGAGGAATCATTTTTACCCTTTATCAATATATACTCAAGTGTGATCATCCTACCCGCTTCGCCCATATAATCCTTGCAGGCCGCGATAAGTTTTTCCAGAGGATATATCTTGTTTATCGGGACAAGCGCATTTCTCAGTTTATTATCCGCCGCGTGCAAAGATATGGACAAGTTTACCTGGATACCTAAACGCTTGAGTTTTTCTATGCCGGGGATCACGCCGCACGTCGAGACAGTGATTCTTCTGGCGCCTATGCCCAATGCCTCGGTAGAGTTCATTATCAAAATAGCTTTTGACAGATTTGCATAATTATCAAATGGCTCGCCCATGCCCATAAATACAAAGTTCGTCATGTTAAGGCCCAGGTTATGTTGCAAAAACAATACCTGGCCCAGTATCTCCGATACAGTCAGGTTCCTGATGAATCCCTTGGTGCCGCTCGCGCAAAATACGCACGCGTATTTACACCCGACCTGTGTCGAAAGGCAAACCGTGTTCCTGTCGCCTGAAGAAATAAAAACAGTCTCTATAAAACAACCGTCTGATAGTTCGAATAAAAATTTTTCAGTTCCATCGCAGGATTCCAGGCGATCTTTTAACTTAATATTGCCAAAGTCGTATATCCGCCCCAATTTATCCCTTAACGGCGCGGGCATATTGCTCATACCGGAAAAATCACAGGCCCCTTTTTTATAGATCCAGTCAAAGATCTGGCCTGCCCGATAAGATGCCTCCCGGATCTTATTAAGTTCCTTTCTTAATTCCTCGATTGTAAAATCCTTGATATCTTTTTTTTCCATAGAAAATATAAGGCCGCTGCTAAATTTGGAAGAAAATCTCAAATAGGCTTGTCATTCTTTTTAAAATTATCCAACAATCTCTTTATGTCGGTATTGGCTGATCTGGCGATCTGGGTGCATATAAAAATCAATACTGAAAACTGCCAACAATCTTCAGACCCGACGACCAGGCCCATATTAACATCTTCCTTGCGCTGCAGCATATCCGAATAATATTCAACAGCCTTTTCCACGTGCCCGTCGTAGATCTTAAGGGCTTCAGCCTTATTATTGTATTTCATCGAAGGAAAGCTAACGCCCCTCACCAGCAGAAAATTAGTGACCATATCCAGGCCTAGATCAAACTCCTTTTCAAAATCAAAGCCTTCAAACAAAGGCAAGTTGGAAGGAAGTATTATCGCGGGCTTCTCGACCAGTATCTCACCCTGCCTCACGATAGTATCGCCTTTATTCACCAACGCCTCGGCCAAAAACATATAAGAAAGACTGGTATCGGAAAACGTCTGCAGCCCCTGCGCGCGCGGACGTATTATTTTTGTTTTCTTTAACGCTTTTTCCCACGCGTCCTGAATATTCATAATATAAATAATGTCATTGCGAGTCCCTGTGCCATATGGTACAGGGCGAAGCAATATCATTTCCTCTGTTTAGCTATTTCATGGCAAAAGATCGTACCTGCCATTGCTACGTTGAACGAAAGGCCCGCGCCCTTCATTGGAATACGCGCCCTTATGTCTATTTGTTTGTCTATACCATAACGAATGCCCTCTCCTTCAGAACCTAACACTAGCCCTAAGGGAAAAGGTAGAGAGATTTTACTTATCTCCTGCGCGTCATCGCTGAGCACGGCTCCCATGATCCAATAATTCTTTTTCTTTGCCTTTATTATGGCGCTCGATATATTAGAAACCATGCTGACCGGCACAAAGTTCTCTCCGCCTGAGGCAACATGTAACACTGATTCCGTGACACCGCAAGCGCTAAATTTAGGTATAACTATAGCAAACCCGCCAAAACAAGCCGCGGTCCGCATGATCACGCCTAAGTTTTGAGGATCGTTGATCCTGTCCAGGAAAATAAGCGTCAATTGTTCTTCTTTAGGGAGATCCAATAAATAATGGAACTCGGCATAGCTGAATTTATCCACCTTGGCGACTATTCCCTGCAGGTCTTTGGCGTTTTTCATCTTAGAAAGCTGCCTGGGACTAAACCGCTCCGAAGGCACATTATTTTGCCGTATTAATCTCTCTATATGCGGCGAGGAAAAGCCGTCCTGTATAAATACTTTTTCTATGCTCTTGGGGTTTGCTTTCAGGCGCTCACAAACCGAATTCCTGCCATATAAAACCATTGTATTTTCTGACAATCTACACCTCTATGTTAATCTATCTGACAAACATTCAGGAGCCTTATAATAGGTGAGAAACAAACAGGTCTATTATCTATATATACGAGCCATATGTCAATTATTATATTCTTACCATAGTGTCAAGAACTTTGCTGACGTTATGTCTTCTTGGCAAGCTCGAAGAATATTGTCCTTCGACTATGTCCCGATACTTCGGGACAAGCTCAGGACTTTGTCTTAAAATATTGTTCGAGCGAACGCAGTGAGTCGAGAACCATAATAAAATCTTTGTCAAATAAAAGTCAGCAAACTATTTTACATTATCATTCTTATATTAGCCGGGTC
>JAHIUV010000209.1 GCA_018817035.1 Candidatus Omnitrophota bacterium
ACCTTCAGTTACGTTCAGTTGTAGAGTCATTTTGGATCTATTTTTGACACTATGGTGCCGCATAAAGCATATATATTTATTCATAAGCATTAACAAATCATACAAAGCGCATTATTTTTTATTGACAATGGGATAGGTGTAGTAGTATATTGTATCTTGTAAAGCGAAGTTGCAAATATCATAACTTGGAGGATAATAATACAACATGAAGAATAAATATAAAGGATTATCAAAAGATGAGATCTATCTGATTTCAAGGGCAGAGTTTGAAAAACAGAAGCTTATCACTACCGCTTTCGTTCAAAAGGTTTTTGAAGATAAAAATAAAGCGGCAAGGATTTTAGTATATCTAAAAAGAAAAGGCAGGATTCTGCGCATTGAAAGGGGGAAGTATCTGCTTGTTCCTCTTAAAGCTCCCAACCAACGCTGGATGCCGAACGAATTTTTGGTTGCCTCGTTATGGATGGGAAATACGCCTTATTATATCGGGTACAGTTCTGCCTATAACTATTGGGGGCTTACTGAGCAAGTTCCGCAGACGGTTTTTATTTTGAATACGCAGAAGGGGCTAAAAAAGATAATCGGAAAAGTAGCCTATTCCGCGGTAAAGATATCTTCTAAGAAGATATATGGCTCGGAAAAGATAAATATAGAAGATGAGGTAGTTTTTATAAGCGACAAAGAACGGACGCTTGTAGATTTTATTTATAAACCGATGGGGTCATGGGCTAACGTGGAGGGTCTTATAAGAGAGAAATTAAAAGAAATAAGCGTTGAAAAATTAATACGGTATTTAGTTCGTTTCCCTGTCGTATCTGTCCGTAAACGCGCGGGGTTTATGTTGCAAAAACTTGGGATCTCACAAAAAATATTGTTACCGCTTCGATGCTCAATCGGGAAAGAGAATACATATATCGCTTTTAATCCGTTTATCAAATCTCGAAAGGGAAAAGTTAACAGGGAATGGAAGGTTATTATCAATGGATAATAATAAGCTGAACGATGTTATTAACTTTATTGCTGACGAGCAGGGATTTAGGCCTGCGATCATTGAAAAAGATTATCATTTGACGATGATCCTTAACTCGGTCAATGAGCATTTGAGCCGTGATATAGTTTTTAAAGGCGGGACATTGTTAAATAAGGTCTATCTGAATTATCATAGATTAAGTGAAGATCTGGATTTTTCATACAGAAATGATATTGATGTATCAACACGGAGCAAGCGGTCGAAAGCCATAACGCCAATCAGAAAAAAGATGCCGTCATTTCTATCTTTTTTAGGCCTTACAAGCGATAATCCCAAAGGGGAAGGGTTTAATAATTCAGCTCAATATCTTTTTAAGTTTCAATATCCATCAATCATTCTGAAGCGTAAGGAAAACATAAAGTTTGAGATTTCATTGCGCCAGCCGTCTTTTCTGCCTCCCATAGCTGTTCCAGTAAAGCATTTTTATCAAGACCCATTCAATAGAGAGGATTTATTTCCCCAGGGCACCATTTTAGCGTTGTCGTTAGAAGAGAGTGTGGCGGAAAAACTTAAAGCCGCTATATCCCGGCTTACACCCGCAATTAGAGACTATTACGATTTGGGGCACTTTATTAAGACAGGTTTTGATTTTGCGCGCCCAACTTTTTTAAAGATGGTCAATGAAAAATTAAGGCTTGACGGTTATATGCGGGACTATTCGCGCAATTTAGGATTACAGGATGCGGCAATAGAGGAATTAAAAAGAACTCTCAAGGGTGATCTTGCGCCAATGATTAGAATGGATGAGAAGTTTGATTTAGACAAGGTTTTGAAATATTTCAATAAATTGTTTGAGCAAAATAGAGGTTGAAAAGACGAAAATGAAAACATTAGCAATGACCCTACCCTTTATGCTGCATAGATTGTAAGTTGAATTTCCGGTGTTTCCGGGGAACTTTCATGAACAGTGGTAAGGTTAAGATTAATGGTGCGGAAGGTGGGATACTATACGGGAAAATCCCCATTTGAGCACAAATTCC
>JAHIUV010000210.1 GCA_018817035.1 Candidatus Omnitrophota bacterium
GTCTTCTCGACTATGTCCCGATACTTCGGGACAAGCTCGAAGAATATTGTCCTTCGACAAGCTCAGGACTTTGTCTTAAAATATTGTTCGAGCGAGCGCAGTAAGTCGAGAACCGTAATAAAATCTTTGTCAAATAAAAGTCAGCAAACTGTTTTACAATATCAACGCCTTAACTTCACAGTGCATTGCAGTTTTGTGAAGTTAAAGGAAATAATAAACCCGCAAGTATGGGTTTAGTCATACCTGCGGGTATTTGTTAACAGTGTTTATTATAAGCTATTAAATGTTGCTTATAGCTTCTCTTAACGCGGGATCCTGCACTCTGTCTAAAGTTTGGCTCATGATATCATCGCCATATTGGTCAAAGAGCACATTAAGATCTCCTAAGCCTACATTGACAAGGTTAAGATAGATCTTTTCTTTTATGGATGCGAACTTCCCTGCGACTGTGTCAAGGTCCTGTTGAGAGTTACCGACTACTACTACTATCTTACCCTGAGCAACAGCGTTTTCTATGGACTGTGTTATAGCGGCTACGTTCTCGGTAGCAGCCAGGTTAAAAGCCGGAAGCGCGATTATATCAGCGTAACTTACGTCTTTTCCGCCTATATTGGCATTGGAAGCAAGCTTTCCTCCGGTGTTATCTTTAGGGGGTATGGTATTATCCACGATCTGCTGCTTACCCGCCGCCTCATCAGGAGACTTTAGAGCATAGCAGGAACTCTGTATAGCAAACATGCCTACCAGTAAAATTATTACCGCCATTACCAGCAATCTTCCTATCTTCATAACTTCCTCCTTTTTTTATTCTACCCCGGGCATCCAGTCTTTTTTAAGCGCCGAACGATAGAGTTCGTCATTTGTTTCGGTCGTGACTTTAGGACTGATCACTATATAAGAATAGCCTGCGTCGGCTAATAGATCGGTTAGTGTCGGCGTGTGGAATCCTCCAGCTACCAGGATAGCTGTTTCCGCGCCTGCTTTCTGGATATGCTCATTGGTTTTTTCCAGGAAAACTTTATCCCTTTCAGCGGCAATGGAATAAAAATTAGCCACCTTTGCCAGGTTGTCGTTGACTACATAGTAGTTTGACGGGATATCCGCAGAAATCCCCAATTCACGGCTTTTCTGTTCAAGAAAATCAGACCAGAATTGAGCGTCAAAATCTTTTTTATTTTCCATGAAGTAATTGTATTCTTCAGGGACTACTTTTATCTTTAAAAGGTTGCCCATTACAGACAAGGCTTTTGATATTTTTAACAGCTTTTTCTGGTCATACGTAGTAGCTAGGGCATTTTGCACTACATCTTCAAGTAAAGGTTCTTCCTTGAAAAGCTCATTTATGTTCAATTCCCTGGTCGCCTCTAAGTACTCACTGTAGGTGTCCATTTCTTCATCAGAAGCGCTGCCATCCCTGATCTTTGCCAGATCGATCTTTTTCTCAAGGTTATTGGCGTTAATAAGGCTTTGAAAATTAGGGAATGTGTATAGCGGGATGCTGGTCTCTTCTGCCTTGCCATATAAATATTCATAATATCCCAGAAGATCTATTTTTTCAGCGTCGTATTCTTTCTTTTTAGTATCCAGATCCAGCAAAGCGTTATTATAAATGCCGGACTTGATGGCGTCTGAGGCGGCTGTCATCTTATCGACATATTCAGCGGCAAGGCCTTTGAATTTATCTATTTCCCAAAGCCCGTCCCTGTTATCATCGTAGATCTTTTTGTCTTCTATGCCCTGTATATTCATCGGGTAATCAGTGGCGATATTTACATAATTTACGCCGTTGATAACGCCATCTTTAAGCAGTTCATCGGCTTTTTGGGCTCTTTCCTCGACAGAAGCGCGCTCGCGGATATAATTAAAATTAAAGTCAGTAACCTTTCCTTCCAGCAGTATTAAGTTAAGCCCGTAATCTTCCAATAAAGATTCTATAAGCATTGCCTCGTTTTTCTGCCCCTCATAGTTCATATGGGCATCTTGTATATGTATTATGGTTTTTCCGTTCGTGCCTTTGTGCGTTTCTATTATTGTGCCATATTGTTCGGGGATGGTTATATAGGCGGGGTCTGTCAGGTCAGTTGCCTCTATATCTGATTCATATATATCAGCCATATCCATGTCCTGGTCTTGCTCCAGAGCAGGTTCATTGTCTGCTAAGGTTTCAGCTTCTTCCTGAGGCTTTGCCGTATTTTGAACATTGCTCTTGCGCGTATCCCATAGACTGGCCGCGTATACAAGACCGCAAAAAACAATAACGCTTACAAAAATAAGCAAAAATAATACAGCCTTCCGCGACCGGTTTAACCTGATCAATTTAGCCTCCTTGTAGAAGTTATTTTAATCTTTTATAACTGTTTTAAGTATATCATTTCACCTAAAAATTGTCAAGCGCTTTTCTTTAACTTTGTAATGGGTGAGTTAACGGGGGCACTGTAAAGCTTTTTCCGTGCGTAAATATTCTTCGAGCGGAGTCCCGAAGTATCGGGACGTAGTCGAGAAGTACACTTAGAGAGTTCTCGACTCGTTTCACTCGCTCGAACAATATTGATATACACCGCCCCTGATAACTCACCCATTACTTAACTTTACACTTTTGCATTGCAATATTGTGAAGTTAAGGGTCTATTATTGTTTCGCATTTTGGTATGGAGTTTAGGAACTGGGCGCCGTAGGATTTATTTAGGATTCGGCTGTCTAAAACCGCTACCATGCCCGTGTCTTTTTTACTCCTGATCAACCTCCCGAAACCTTGTTTGAATTTTAGCACAGCCTCGGGAAGGCTGTATTCTAAAAAAGCATCACCCCCTCTTTTTTCTATAGCCTCTGTCCTTGCCTCGGTCACGGGATGGTCAGGGACAGAAAACGGCAATTTGGTTATTATTACATTGGAAAGCGCTTTTCCCTGCACGTCTATGCCCTGCCAAAAACTGTCAACGCCAAAAAGTACTGAGCCTTCCTGTTTTTTAAAACTTGATAGCATCTTGCTTCTGCCGAGGGCGCTGCCCTGCTTAAGCGTATTATATCCTTTTTCCAGCAAATAATCCTCTAATTCTTCGTAAACAGTGTTCATGAGCGAATAACTCGTGAACAGGACAAACGCGCTCCCGTTCGTAAAAGTGAGGTATTTTTTTATTCTTTCCGAAACAGCCGCGGCATACTCCCTAAGGTTTCCGGGTTTAGGCATGTTTTGGGCTATATACAGTTTTACTTGTTCTTTGTAATTGAACGAGGAACCAAGCTTCAATTCATTGGCGGTGCTTAAACCCATTCTTTCCCTGAAATACCCAAACGGGCTATTGCCATTCTCCACTGAAAGGGTGGCGCTCGTAAGTATGACCGGTCGCGGCTCAGAGAACAGCCCTTCCTTTAATATAGCACCTATGCTGACAGGGGCGGCATTGAGCGAGATCTTTGTCCTTTTGGCTCCTGACGATTCTATCCAGTAAACATAACCATCGATATCCTGGCTTAAAATCACGCCCAACGACTCATTGAATTTATTAAGTTTTTTAATATAGGCAGACAACTCAAGTTCATCTTCTTTATTATTAGCACGTTTTTTAGCGTTTAGCAGTGATTCGACAAGCCTGGAAAAAGGCACAGCGAGATCGTTTTCTATAAAGTCAGATTTTCTTATTCTCATGGAATCTGATTCACGGCCCGGCCTGTGCTTTTCAAAATACCGTTCGACGCGCTTAAAGAATGTCTCTGATATTTTTTGTATGAGCGTTACCCACTCCATGCTTTCCTGGTCACCTATGGACAAAAGAAACCCTTTTTCTTTTTTTGGATTGAACAAAAGTTCCATGAGGTATTTTACGCCTGAGTTGCTTATGGCGGCGCCGAGATGTTCGGTCGCTACGTTTTCCACGCTGTGAGCCTCGTCAAATACCAGGGCATCGTATTGGGGCAATATGCTTTTCTGGTCTTCCTCCATGGCCATGTTTGAGAAAAACAAATGATGGTTCACGACCAATATTCTCGCGTCGCGGATCGCGTCCCTTGCTTTTTGAAAAAAACATTCCTTGCGGTAGGGGCATTTTTTCCCAAGGCAGTTCTCGGCATTGGCGGAGACCATATCCCAGACTTTAGGATCCGGCGCTTCGCTTAGGTCGTAAAGCGAACCGTCAGGGGTCTGATGCGACCACGCCACTATTTTAGCGAAATGGCGCATTTCGTATTCGTCGGCAAAAAGGTCTTTTTGTTTAAGGTTAGACCTGTTCAGCCTGCGAAGGCATAAATAGTTATGCCGCCCCTTTACAAGCACCGCGTTAAATTCCTGGCCCATGGCTTTTTCCAAAAAAGGGATATCTTTATGGACTATTTGCTCCTGCAGATTAATAGTGTTGGTGGATATGACCGCGATCGAGGCGGTCTCTGAGGTGTGCTTAAAGATCGGAATCAGATAAGAAAAACTTTTTCCGACGCCTGTCCCTGCCTCGACTATAAGGGTTTCTGAATTTAAAATAGCCGCTTCGACGGCACGGGCCATTTTTATCTGCTCAGGCCTTGTCTCATAATTAGACATTGCCTTTGCGATCGGCCCTAAATTACCAAAGACCTGGCCTATATAGTCGCTCATAATCAATAACCTGGCTTAACTTCACAGTGCATTGCAGTTTTGTGAAGTTAAGGTTTTTATTTTCGTTTAAACAGGGAGATTCTGCTTTCTTCCCCTTTTAGGAGGCGCTTTATGTTTGGCCTGTGCTTATAGATAATGACTAAGCACAGAATGCTCATGAATATAATTATTTCCGTTGGTTCAGCGAAGATAAAAGCTAATAGCGGGATCATGACAGCTGCTACGATAGACGCCGCGGAGACAAATCCTGTGACGGAAAAAATAATGGACCACGCCAGAAAACCCAGCCAGAAGATCTTCGGGATCAGGCCTATTACTACGCCTGCGCTGGTGGCAACGCCTTTGCCGCCTTTGAATTTCAGAAAAATAGTCCAGTTATGCCCCGCTATTACCGCCAGGGCCATAAACACCTTATATAGATCAGGCCGCGCTACCGGTGATAAACGCAAAAAAAATCCGGCTACGCAAGCAACACACAAAAAACCCTTTAATATATCTATCGCGAGAACCGTCAGGCCTGGTACCCTTCCTATGACCCTGAAGACATTGGTCGCGCCGACATTGCCGCTGCCATGCTGCCTGATATCAATACCTTTAACCGCGCCGAATATATAAGCTGTAGGTATGGAGCCTATGAGATACGCTGTTAAGATCCCCAAAATTAGAATTAGCATATTATTTCTAACCTTCTCGACTTCGTCCCGATACTTCGGGACTTCGCTCGAAGAATATCAGGTATTGTTCGAGCTTGTCGAGAACTGATGTGTTATTTCTCGACTGCGCGTCTTCGACGCTTCGCTCGAAGAATATTGAGATTCCGTCCGTACCATCTTGTTCTTAAGCGTCGTTAAGCTGTTTTGAGCCGCGCCAGATGTAATCAATGCCTGAGAGCACTGTGAAGAATACAGCCGGATATACGAAAAATTTATTATATCTAAAGACCGCGAGCATCATTAATATGGCCAGCATCTGGAAGAATGTAGTCACTTTGCCAAGCCAGCTGGGCTTTATGGTTATATTGCCCTTAAGGAAATATATTATGAGCGAACCTATCACTATTATCATGTCCCTGGTTATTACAGCAAGGACTACGCCAGCGGGCATGCGTAATTCCGGGGGCACGCTCTTTATCGCGGATAAAGAAATAAAAGCGCTTGATATGAGCAGTTTATCAGCTATGGGATCAAGGACAGTGCCTAATTCCGTGATCTGGTTGCGGCTGCGGGCTATGCCGCCATCAATGGCATCCGTGAACGCGGCTATCGCGAATATGGCAAAAGCCACCAGCCTGAGATAAGACTTGGCATCAGTATAATACAAAAGACTGGCTATAAAAAAAGGTATTAAGAGTATGCGGAATACGGTTATTTTATTGGCTAGGTTCATAAATAATGGCTGTTTTTAGATTCCCGCTTCTGCGGGAATGACAGCGTCTGTTCGAGGCTAAGCCTCGAACATTATTTCCAGACTTCTTTTAGGTATTTTGGGATGCCCGTTGCTTCTTTTGGGCCTACCAGGACGTCCCAGCCGGAGGCGTCTTCGAGTTTTCCGCTCAGGACAGACACGTATCCGGGTATGATTATTTTTTTATGGGAAACTGTGTTTTCCACGTCAAATTTTTTCATTGTCTCGGCTA
>JAHIUV010000211.1 GCA_018817035.1 Candidatus Omnitrophota bacterium
CCGGGTAAGAAAATGAGGGATTACAGCGGATGGGGCGATGTTGCCGTTAAATTAAAAAAGCTTCTCAGGCTTCCAAGGCTTCCTTTGAACATAGAGGCTTTTGATGTTTCCAATATGTCGGGCAAAGAAGCGACCGGGTCAATGGTGTATTTTCATAATGGCAAGCCCGACAAGTCAAACTACAAGAAATTCAGGATAAAAAGCGTAAGCGACATAGATGATTACGCGATGATACGCGAGATAGTAAGGCGGCGTTATAAAAGGTTAAAAGACGAGGATGGGGAATTTCCAGACTTGGTTATAATAGACGGAGGTAAAGGCCATTTGTGGGCGGCATACGATGAGCTGGTAAAGTTAAACCTGCGGAATGTGCCTGTTATTTCCATCGCCAAGAAAGAAGAAAAGGTATTCATGTTGGGCTCCAAGGCCTCGCTGGGCATAAACAAGGATTCGCAGCTGATGTATTTTGTCCAACAGATAAGAGATGAGGCGCACAGGTTCGCGTTAAAATACCATCATGAACTTAGGGAAAGAAAACTGGTTTGTAACTAGTAACTCGTAACTGGTAACTAGGAATAAATGGTGCTTTTAAATTCCCAGTTACTAGTTACTGATTACCAGTTACTAAGAGATGAAATCATTGACTTCGTTTCGGAAAAAGGTATATACTGTTGTGAAATGCATACCTTGTGGCGAGACCAAGAGCTATTCTTGGGTAGCGCGTAAAGCTGGTAGCCCCGGGGCCGCGCGGGCAGCGGGTACGGCGCTTAAAAACAACCCATTTGTTATTATTGTACCGTGCCATAGGGTCGTGCGCTCAGACGGCTCTATAGGAGAATACGCGTTAGGCGCGGGCTTAAAGAAGAAGTTACTGGAGACAGAAAAATATGCTGGACGAAATAAAGACAAGATTAAAAGAACTGGATAAAAAACTTTCCGGCCTTAGGAATTATCTGGATGTTGACAAGAATGAGACAGCGCTTAAAGGTTTTGAGGCTAAAATGGCAGGCGCCGGATTCTGGGACAATCAGGAAAAAGCGCGTGGAGTCATCCAACAACTAAAGAGGGCAAGGGCGATAATCGATCCTTATTTCGCGTGCAGGAAAGAATTTGACGAACTGAGCGAGCTGATAGTGATCGTTGACAAAGATGATGAAAGATCTATAGATGAAATAAGAACGTCACTGCGTAAATTAGAAAAAGATATTGATTCCTTGGAATTCAAGAGCCTTATGAGCGGCCAGCTTGATCCAAATAATGCTATTATCAGCATACACGCCGGAGCGGGCGGCACGGAGTCATGTGATTGGGCCAGCATGCTTTTAAGGATGTATTCTATGTGGGCTGAGGCTAACGGATATAAGGTTGAGATCATTGATATGCTGGCGGGCGAAGAGGCAGGCGTGAAGAGCGTGGTCATGATAGTGGCAGGCGCCTACGCGTATGGTTATCTTAAATCGGAAATGGGCGTACACAGGCTGGTGAGGATATCGCCTTTTGACGCCAATAAGAGGCGGCACACGTCTTTTGCTTCCATGGATGTCATAGCTGAGGTTGAAGACGATATAGATGTGGATATAAAAGAGTCTGACTTGAGGATAGATACTTACCGCTCGAGCGGAGCCGGCGGCCAGCACGTGAACGTAACTGATTCGGCAGTAAGGATTACGCATTTACCGACGGGTACAGTGGTGCAGTGCCAGAACGAGAGGTCTCAGCATAAAAATAAGGCAACAGCGTTAAAGGTGTTGAAAGCCAGGCTTTATGAAGCGAAATTGGAAGAAAAGAAAAAAGAGATGGAAAAGGAAAACGCCAAGAAGCAGAAGATCGAATGGGGCAGTCAGATCCGTTCATATGTAATGCATCCTTATTCAATGGTAAAGGATCACAGGACCTCATACGAGACGTCCAATGTCAACGCGATAATGGACGGCAAGATAGAGGCGCTCATGGAGGCGTTTTTAAAGTGGAAGGCCGTGGATAAATCTTAACTTCACAACAGTGCATTGCAGTTTTGTGAAGTTAAGAAGAGGGGTTTAGTGGATTATGTTTAGTTGGATAGTTAATAAAATAATCGGGACACAGAATGATAGAGAGATCAAGAGGCTTCAGCCCCTGGTGGACAAGATAAACTCCTTTGAACCCGGAATGTGTGAGCTCAGCGATAGTGATCTGCGGTTAAAGACAGAAGAGTTCAGGGAGCGGATCTCCGGAGGCGCGACGTTTGACGTTATATTGCCCGAGGCATTTGCCGTGGTACGCGAGACCGCCAAGCGTAAAATAGGCATGCGACATTTTGATGTACAATTAATAGGAGGCATTGTTCTCCATCAGGGTAAGATCGCGGAGATGACCACAGGCGAGGGCAAAACTCTTGTCGCGACACTGGCCGCTTATTTGAACGCTCTTAGCGGTAAAGGCGTGCATATTATCACAGTGAATGATTATCTTGCCCGACGTGACAGGGAATGGATGGGGCCTGTCTATGAATTCCTCGGGCTTACGGTCGGGGTCATACAACATGACATGGGGCCTGAATTGAGGCAGATGGCTTATGCCAGCGACATCGCCTATGGC
>JAHIUV010000212.1 GCA_018817035.1 Candidatus Omnitrophota bacterium
TAAGGTCCAGCTATCCATGGCGCTGGAAAGCACGACGAATCATATGCTATGGCTGGGAGAACATGTTGTAATGACAGGAAATCTGCCGGATAAAAAGAATATCCTAAAAAAAATAGACGCTGTTTCCTTGACGGACATAAAGAGAGTATCCGGTGGAATATTTACCGCGCCTAACGCTAATCTCACGATCATAGGCCCGCTGAAAGACGAAAACAGGAAACACATGGAAAAAGAACTGGAGAGATTGTAAAATATCTAATTACGCAAAGGAACGATATGCCTAAAAATATACTGATCGCGCCAAGCATCCTCTCGGCTGATTTCGCTAAACTGAAAGAGGAAATAAAAAAGATAGAGGCCTCAGGAGCTGATCTTATACATATCGACGTCATGGATGGTCATTTCGTGCCTAATGTCACCATCGGCCCGCCGGTCGTAAAGGCCATAAAAAAATGTTCGAGGCTGCCGCTTGACGTGCATCTCATGATAGAAAGCCCCCATAAATTCATAAAAGAGTTTTCCGACGCGGGAAGCGATATCATTACCATACACGCTGAGGCATACGGCAGCGGCCCTAAAGGCCAAAATTCAGATATCAAGAAAGGCTCGTCTTTGGCTGTTTCTGAGATAGACGAATCGCGCGTAAAAGAAGTGCTCAATAAAATAAAAGCCCTTGGCAGGAAATGCGGTTTATCGCTAAATCCCGACACGCCTTTTTGCGTAAAGAATGTGTTGTCGGAGATAGATATGATATTAATAATGTCAGTGCATCCGGGTTTCGGCGGACAGGAGTTTATCAGCGGCGTTATCCCAAAAATAAAAGAAGCGAGAAGATTTTACAAAGGCGACATCGAGGTTGACGGCGGGATCAATGATGAGAATGTCAGATCAGTAATAGATGCCGGAGCTAATATAATCGTAGCAGGGTCTTATTTCTTCAGCGCTAAAGACCCTAAAGAAGCGGTAAGAAAGTTACGGATAGAGTAATTAGGCCTTTTGTGGTTACGAATGTATAAATATTCTTCGAGCGAAGTCGAGAAGATATATTCTCGACTCACTTCGTTCGCTCGAATATTATTGATAGAAAGGGATAAAAATGACTGTTAAATTCGGAACTGACGGATGGAGAGCGATAATATCGGATGATTTTACCTTTGATAATGTGCGGATGGTCTCGCAGGCGATAGCCGACCACTTTAAAAAAAGCGGCAGCGCTACGCTCGCGGTCGGATACGACTGGAGGTTCCTGTCTGAAAAATACGCGGAACTGGTAAGCGAGGTATTGGCGGGAAACGGCATAAAAGTCCTGCTTTCGGACAGGGCGCTTCCGACACCCCTTGTAAGCTTGGCTATAAAAAATAAAAAACTCGCCGGAGGCATCATGATCACCGCCAGCCATAACCCACCGGCTTATAACGGCATAAAAATAAAGGCCCACTATGCCAGCTCCGCGGATAAGGATATTACCTCGTCTGTCGAATCCTTCTTTGAGAAAAATAAAGTAAAAAGCATACCCGTTAAAGATGCCGTTAGTTCAGGCAAGATAGAGATCATTGACATGAAAAAGGATTACGTGGATTTTATAAGCTCATACATAGACCTGGGCCTTTTAAAAAAATCCAGGCTCAATGTCCTCGTTGACTGCATGCACGGAGTGGGCGATGGATATATAAAAGAGATCCTTGCCCCTACGGATATAAAGGTCACGCAGATGAGAGCGGGCAGGGACCCCTTGTTCGGCGGAGTAAACCCTGAGCCTATACCTAAAAACCTGGGCCCCGTATTCGACGCCATGAAAAAAAGCGATTATGATATCGCTATAGTAAATGACGGTGACGCGGACAGGATCTGCGCTGTCATGCCCGGCGGCGGATATTTAAGCGCGGGACAGATAATGGCTCTTTTGTTGCTCCATTTTATTGAGGATAAAAAGTGGAAAGGCGCTGTAGTGAAGACCGTATCGAACACTACCCTGATAGAACGCATAGCTGAAAAATACAGCCTTAAACTCTATGAAACCCCTGTCGGGTTCAAATACATATGCAGGCTAATGCTCGACGAGGATATATTAATAGGCGGGGAAGAGTCAGGCGGCATCGGAGTCAAGGGCTATATACCCGAAAGAGACGGCATACTCCTCGGAATACTGTTGGTGGAAATGATGGCGCACAGGAAAAAAGGCATACTGGAGATAATGGCTGATATCGAGAAAGAATATGGGAAGTTCTGCTATAAAAGGATAGACATCATGGACTACCCTGATGATAAAAAGAAAAAACTCATGGAGTTCCTGAAGAGCAGCCCGCCAAAAGAGATATTGGGTAAGCGCGTAAAAGAACTTAAGTCTTTCGATGGGTATAAGTTTATACTTGAGGACGACAGCTGGTTTATCATGAGGCTTTCCGGCACAGAGCCGATACTAAGGATATACGCCGAGACTTCCGGAGACAAGACATCAGAGGACTACCTGGTATTCGGAAAAAAACTAGCCCTAAACATATCTTAACTTCACAAGATATTGTAAAATAGTTTGCTGACTTTTATTTGACAAAGATTTTATTACGGTTCTCGACTCACTACGCTCGCTCGAACAATATTTTAAGACAAAGTCCTGAGCTTGTCGAAGGACAATATTCTTCGAGCTTGTCCCGAAGTATCGGGACATAGTCGAGAAGACATAACGTCAGTAAAGTTCTTGACACTATGCTTCACAACAGTGCATTGCAGTTTTGTGAAGTTAAGGATAAAATATCATTATGGATAAGAGCAAGATACGCAATTTTTGCATAATAGCCCATATAGACCACGGTAAATCCACGCTTGCCGACAGGATGTTGCA
>JAHIUV010000030.1 GCA_018817035.1 Candidatus Omnitrophota bacterium
AAAAGCGTTACGGTTGAATAAAATTAAGGCTTAGCCTTGGGAATTTTATGCCAGGAAAACTTTTTATAGTCGCTACCCCCATAGGAAATCTAAAGGACATAACGTTCCGCGCCGTAGAAACGCTTAAAGAGGTCGATCTTGTCGCGTGCGAAGATACTCGCTACACAAGAAAACTCCTGCTCCATTACGGAATACATACCCCTACTACCAGTTATTTCGAGCATAATAAGATACAAAAAGGCGAATATCTGGCGCAGCTTTTGAAAGACGGGAAGAACATAGCTCTTGTTTCAGACAGTGGGACGCCCGGGATAAGCGATCCGGGGTTTAATATTATCAATGTCGCCATAAAAAACAATATCCAGGTTACTGTTATTCCGGGGCCTTGCGCGTTGATAGCGGCGCTTGTCCAGTCAGGCATGCCTACGGATAGTTTTATATTCCAGGGGTTTTTGTCTCATAAAAAGGCAAAGAGGCGCAAACAGTTAGATGCTATGGGAGAAGAAAAAAGGACCATAATCCTTTATGAATCCCCGCACAGGCTATTGAAAGCCTTGGATGATATAAAGGACGTATTAGGCGACAGAGAGATAGTAGTTGCCCGCGAACTTACCAAAATGTTCGAAGAAACCTTTCGCTCAACAGTCTCTGAGGCAATACAGCACTTTACAAATAAAGCCCCCCGCGGTGAATTCGCGCTAATTATAAAGGGAAAAACCCCTTAACTTCACAACAGGGACAAAATAGGGGACGGAGCCCTATTGAAACAGGGCTCCGTCCCCTATTTTGGTCCCCTATTTTCTACTGTCCTGGGTGATTTAGTGGGGCATTTTTTGGGATTTTTCTTGACATTGTGCTCCAACTCGTTTATTATGAATATATTATGAAAGAAATTACCTTGTTTAATTTTTCAATTCCTACGTTTATATATGCCCCGGTAGTGTATTTTTTATGGGTAAGCGTGTTGCTTTTAACAAAAAAGGCAGTATTTGACAGGATACACGCGCTTGCCTCACGTACAAGATCCCAACTGGACGATATACTGCTGGATGCGCTGAATTTCCCTTTGACGTTGCTGATATTTGTAAGCGGCATGTTTATTCTTGAGAAAATAATGCCTTCTATTTTATCTGAATCAGAGCTTTCTAAATACGCGGTTGTGGCGTTAAAAACAACGACCATAGTTGCCATTATCATATTCATGGATAAGTTATTGGGTAATCTTATCAAGACTTATTCAAAAAAAGTGGATATATTAAAGACATCCGGAGGCGTGGCAAGAGGATTTGTAAGGGCTATAGTCATGGCCCTGGGGCTTTTAATACTCCTGGATAGTTTTGGAGTATCTATTACGCCTCTCCTGGCATCGCTTGGCATAGGTTCTCTCGCGGTCGCTCTCGCTTTACAACCTACGCTGGAGAATTTTTTCTCAGGCATACAGATAATCGTAGATAAGCCTGTAATGGTGGGCCAGTTCATTAAACTTGATTCCGGTGAGGAAGGTTATGTGGAGAAGGTCGGCTGGCGTTCCACCTGGGTAAGGATGTTGCCGAATAATGTAGTCGTCATACCGAACAAAATGCTGGTATCCTCTAAAGTAGTCAATTATTATTACCCTGAGAAAGAGATGGCGGTATTGGTGCAGGTGGGAGTGCATTATAATTCCGACCTTAAGCATGTTGAAAAAGTCACCTGCGAAGTCGCTAAAGACATAATGAAAGAAGTGACAGGCGGCGTGCCTGGATTCGATCCATTTATCCGTTATCATACCTTCAATGCTTTTAGCATAGATTTTACCGTAATATTGAGGGCAAAAGAATTCGTCGACAATTATTTAATAAAACATGAATTTATAAAACGCCTGCACGAGCGCTATAATAAAGAAGGCATTGTCATACCCTATCCGATTCGCGCTATAAATACAACACAGGAAAAGGGAGAATAATGTTCGTACTCTCAAATCTTTTCACGGCCGTGGCCAATCTTTTGAGCGCGCTGCTCACGATACTTTATTGGCTTCTACTGATACGGGCTTTGATAAGCTGGGTAAATCCGGATCCGTATAATCCCATGGTCCAGTTTTTATATAAGACAACAGAGCCTATCCTGTATCCTATACGCAAAATGATCCCGATGACTTTTAGTTCTGGCCTGGACATATCTCCGATCGTAGCCTTTCTGGCGCTCATTTTTTTGAGAAGCTTTTTAGTAAAGACCCTCCTGGATATAAGTTTTAAGTTAAGATAAAAAAAGAGGTAAAGACAATATGTGGACCAAAGAATCTCTAAAAAAAGCCATAGAGAAACAATTGGGCGATTATTTATTAATAATTGTTTCTAATAGAGAACCGTATAGCCATATGTATAAAAAAGGAAAGATTTCCTGGCAGCGCGCCGCCGGAGGCGTCGTGACAGCGCTTGACCCGGTAATGAAAGCCTGCAGTGGTCTATGGATAGCGCATGGCAGCGGAGACGCGGATAAAAAAACAGTTGATAAGAATGATAGGGTGCAAGTTCCTCCGGATGACCCAAAATATACTTTACACCGTGTGTGGTTAACGAAGGAAGAGGAAGATGGTTATTACTATGGTTTTGCCAATGAAGCTATATGGCCTTTATCACACATTTCCTATACTCGTCCGAAGTTTGAAGAAACAGATTGGCGCATGTATGAGGCAGTTAACAGGAAATTCGCGGACGCTATCCTGAAAGAAATCGGCGACAGGAAGGCATTTGTATGGATACAGGATTATCACATGGCGCTCCTGCCTAAATTTTTAAAAGAGGCAAAAGGTAATAATATAATAACAGCGCATTTCTGGCATATACCATGGCCTAACCCTGAAGTCTTCAGGATATGCCCAAAGAGAAAAGAGATACTGGAAGGTTTATTAGAGAATGATCTATTGGGTTTTCACCTGAGATACCATTGTGAGAATTTTATGGCTACCGTGGAAAAGGAGATGGAAGCCAGGATAGATAGGGAGAGGTTTTCTATCGTAAGAGGGGGGCATGAGACCCTGATAAGGCCTTTTCCCATAGGTGTCGACCATGAGTACATAAAACATCTTTCGGAATCGAAAGAAGTGAAACATTACATGGAAGGCCTGAAGGAAGAGTTTTCACTTGATTACGAATTTATCATGCTGGGCCTGGACAGGATAGATTACACAAAAGGAATACTCGAAAGGCTGAGAGCAGTAGACAGGTTTGTCGAGAAATACCCGGAGTATAAGAAAAAATTTATTTTTATCCAGATGGGCCGTCTTTCGAGAATACACATCCCGGCGTATAAAAACCTTAATGACGAGATAAACGCCCTCGTAGAGGAGATAAACTGGAAACATTCGGAAGAAGGCTGGGCGCCTATACTTTTTGTAAGGAGGCACCTGAGCTATAGCGAAGTAGTAGCGTTTTATAAACTCGCTAACATTTGCGTGATAAGCCCGCTGCACGACGGCATGAACCTTGTCGCGAAAGAGTATGTTTCTACGCACACCGACGGGTCAGGCGTGCTTGTTTTGAGCCAGTTCACGGGATCATACAGGGAACTAGAGGACGCTATTATAATAAATCCTTATGACACGGAGGATTTTGCGGACAAGCTAAAGATGGCGGTGACCATGAACAAGCGTGAATCAAAAAGCCGCATGGCGAAAATGAGAAAACAAGTTGCCAGCAATAATATATACAGGTGGTCAGGAAAGATCCTTTCAGAGCTTTTAAAATTCGAATTCAAAGAATAATATGAAATATCTTTTCAAGGATTGGGGCAGATTTTATTCCAATATAAAGAGAGCCCCGGGCGTATTTTTATTCCTGGACTATGACGGCACCCTCACCCCTATAGTTTCCAGGCCCGAAGACGCGCGGCTCCCAAATGCGGTAAAAACCCTGATCAAACAATTACAAAAAGATCATAGATTTAATATAGCTATTATAAGCGGCCGTTCTTTAAAGGACATAAAAAAAATGGTCTCCATAAGAGAGATCATATACGCCGGAAACCATGGCCTCGAGATCAGTGGGGCAGGCGGCAAGGCCGACATGTTTAAGGCCGGGGGAGCCTCGACTAAATATTTGTTTAAAAAAATAAAGACGTCTTTGGAGAAACAATTAAGTCGCGTGAAAGGCGCGTGGGTAGAGGATAAAGGTTGTACTCTGAGTGTGCATTTCAGGCTCGTTGAAGGCAAAAAAAAGCCCCTTGTTAAAAAACTTTTTAGAAAAACCATAACACCATATATACTGGCAAAAAGAGTAAAAGTTTCGTCTGGAAAAATGGTGCTTGAGGTCAGGCCCGGGGTGGAATGGGATAAAGGAAAAGCGGTTTTGCGTATACTGGGGCGAAGAAAAGTATTGCCTGTTTATATCGGGGATGATGTTACGGATATGGACGCTTTTCGCGCTATTAAAGGCAGGGGTATATCCATATTTGTAGGCAGTCCTAAACCCGGCATAAAAGCAGACTATTTCCTAAAGAACCCGAAAGAAGTAAAACATCTATTAAAGTCCTTAACTTCTGTTCAAGGCTAAGCCTTGAACAATGCATGGGTAATCGGTGAATAAACAGGGGTACTGCAAAGCTTTTGCCGGACGCAAATATTCTTCGAGCGGAGTCCCGAAGTATCGGGACGTAGTCGAGAAGTACGCTCAGAGAGTTCTCGACTCGTTTCACTCGCTCGAACAATATTGGTATACACTCCCCTGTTAACTCACCAGTTACATGCATGGTTATTAATCGGTTGACAT
>JAHIUV010000213.1 GCA_018817035.1 Candidatus Omnitrophota bacterium
CTTTAAAAAATAATAGTGGCAGGATCAGGATAGAGATACCTGAGCTCCATCTTTTGCCGGGAAAGTATAGCGTCATTTCGAATGGCAAGCCACTGAAAGAATTTTTAGTATATTCCGATAAACAGGACCACGGCATAGTTTACATGCCGCACAAATGGGTTGTCAAAATTCCTAAGGAAGGCAACCCGGCTTAACTTCGCAAAACTGCAATGCACTGTTGTGAAGTTAAGGTGTCGCAGGTAAGATAAAGGAGCAGGAATGCCTTTTTTTAAATATCTGGCAAGAGATAGATCAGGAAAAATGCTCGAGGAAACAATAGAGTCTGTTTCTCAGGAAGAATTGATAAATTCTTTGCAAGCAAGAGGTCTGTTTGTCGTATCCCTTGGCCCGGTAGCTGCGGTAAAAAAGAAAAAACAGGCCAAGAGGCATTATCATCGCGGGGTCAAGGGCAGTGATCTCGTAATGTTCTCCAGGGAACTCGCTACGCTTTTGAGCTCAGGCGTAACGCTTATAAAGAGCCTTGATATCTTATGCAAACAGATAGAATCCAGAATATTACTTCGAACGGTCGAGCAAATAAAAAAAGATGTAGAGGGTGGATATACTTTTCAGAATGCCCTGAAGAAACACGATAAGGTATTTTCCGAGTTCTGGGTGCATTTGGTAGAGACCGGAGAGGCCAGTGGCCATTTGCCTGCCAGCCTTGACCAGCTTGCCGGGTATATGGAGGACGGCGAAGCATTGAAGAAAAAAATAGTATCCGCCATGATATACCCTATAGTCCTGGTATGTGTCGCCACAGGAGCCATAGTTATCTTTTTATTGAAGATCATACCTGTATTTTCAGATATATTCAAGGGATTCAATGTTGAACTGCCGCTCCTGACCCAGATGGTAATAAATGCCAGCAATATCATGAAAAAGTATTTTGTTGTAGCTTTAGGGTCTTGCGTTGCCATATTTTTTATTTTAAAAAAATATGTCTCCACGCAGATAGGCAGAAAACAGTTTGATAGCCTTAAATTTAAACTGCCTCTGGTAGGCGCTTTGGCGCAGGAGATATGCACGGAGAGATTTGCCAGCAGTCTTTCCACTCTTATAAAGAGCGGAGTCCCCATACTTCACGCGCTCGAGATAACTGAGAAAACCGCCGGAAATAAAATAATGGAACAAGCGCTGAAGGAGGTAAGGGATGCCGTAAGAGAGGGCAGGGGAATGGCTCAGACAATGCAGAACAGTAATTTATTTTCACCTTTAGTGGTTCAGATGATAAGCGTAGGCGAAGAGATAGGTGAATTGGGAAAAATGCTGGACAGGATAGCTATATTTTATAAAGACAGGGTAAATACTTTTGTATCAAGGCTTACGACTATGTTTGAGCCATTGGTCCTGGTTTTTATGGGCGTTGTAGTGGGTGTTCTTGTGGTCGCTATGTTTATGCCTATATTCAGTATCTCCAGCGCCGTAAGGGCGTCAGGTTAATTATAGATTAAGTATTTATTTGACATAACCATATTATGAGGTATAATTTTAACAAGGTATTCGTTTATGAAGTTAAGCTAAGGTAAATGAATAATTACTGTTTAAAAAAGGAGGGGTAATATGAACAGGAAAGGCTTTACGCTTGTCGAGGTACTTATAGTTGTTATCATAATAGGCATACTTGCTTCTATAGGTATACCTCAGTTCGGAGCTTCTATTGAAAAGGCTAAAGGCGGAGAAGCAAGGGCAGGGCTTGGTCATACACAGACAGCTGAAAAAGTATACTTTGCCGAAAACGAAGTTTATACAACTATTTTGTCCAACCTGGATATTAATCTTACGCAAAGATATTGGGCTTTTACCATAACTACAGGAAACAGTGATACAGAATATACCGCGACTGCTACCCGTTCAGGCGGAACCCGAGCAGGACAGACTATAACAATGGATCACCTCGGGAACATAAGCGGAAACTGGGACTATCTATAATAGGACCAACGTTGCGTACAGTTTGAAGGAGGATAATTTTTTATGCTGAGAAAAGGTTTTACTCTGCTTGAGGTTCTTATAGTAGTTATTATTATAGGTATCCTTTCCAGTATAGCGTTGCCGCAGTACTTCTCGACTCTTGAAAAGGCCAGATCCGGTGAAGCGGTAACTAATGTAGGAGCTGTCCGCATGGCCCTGGATAGGTATTGGTATCAAAATGGTTCCGCGACCGCTGACTTAGATCTCCTTGACATAGGTAATCCTAATGACATAACCAATAAGCTTTATAGTTATAGCGTCGTGGATGACGGGACAGATGCCGGGACCAGAATGTATACCGTAACGGCTACTCGGACAATAGGCACTACTGATTATTGGGTGAAGTGGACTCAGACTGACAATAATACAGGAGTTCTTACAAAGAGCACTACTCTGGGTGGATCAGGAGAGTAGTTTTATAATATTCATAAATAATGCGTAAAAAAATTTACATAAAGATTTTTGGGCGCAATATAGGTTTTACGCTTACGGAATTACTTATTGTAGTCGTAATCGTAGGCTTATTGGCTACGCTTGCTCTTCCTATGCTTGTTAAGACCTTGGAAAAGGCAAAGGTAGGAGAGGCAACGAGTAATTTGAATCTTATCAGGACAGGTCAGAAAATATATTTCCTGGAATATGGGCAATTCTCTCCCTCGGTATCCGATATTAATATAGAAGATCCTAACAGCGACACAGCGCGTTATTTTTATTATACTGCCTCTGACGGCGGAGACGACCTTGAGAGCAATTTTACCGCTACAGCGGAACGTGGCGGCAGTGGAGCGGTAAGCGCGCCCGAACCTTATCAGAACGATAATTATATTATGCAGAAGCAAGGCGCTATCCGCGGAAGATTTACTACAGGAGAAGAGCTCTAGCAGAAATCCCCATGCAATTAAAAGACCTGCTGAACCTGATGGTTGAAAAAAAAGCATCGGACCTTCACATCACAGTAGGCCTTTCCCCTCAATTAAGAATAGACGGAAAATTAGCCCCATTGCCTGATTTAAAGGCTTTAACTCCCCAAGATACGAAAGAGCTGGCTTACAGCATATTGAACGATGAGCAGAGGGGTATCTTTGAGCAAAAAAAAGAACTGGACATGTCATTCGGTATCAAGGATATGGGCCGCTTCAGGATAAATCTGTATAAACAACGCGGTTCAATAGGAATGGCCGTAAGGTTGATCCCGTTCGATATCCCTTCATTAGATGATCTGGGGCTTCCCGCGGCGGTGAAGACATTTGCGGACAGGCCAAGCGGATTGGTTTTGATCACAGGCGCTACAGGCAGCGGAAAATCAACTACGCTGGCCAGTATGATAGAATACATAAACGCAAAGAGAGCCTGTCATATAATTTCGATAGAAGACCCTATAGAGTATCTTCACAAACACAAAAAAAGTACGATAAATCAAAGGGAACTTGGTACTGATACGGAGTCTTTTCAGGATGCCATAAGGCATGTTTTTAGGCAGGATCCTAATATAGTTTTAATAGGTGAAATGAGGGATCTTGATACGATAAAAGGAGCCCTTACTTTGGCCGAGACAGGGCACCTTATTTTTGGTACTCTTCACACAATAGATTCGGTGCACGCGATAAATAGGATCGTTGATGTATTTCCTTCACATCAGCAGCATCAGGTAAGAATGCAGCTTTCAATGGTGCTCGTGGGGATCATTGTCCAACAGTTGATTCCCAGGAAGGATAATAAGGGCAGGACGCTGGCTATCGAGGTGATGAATGTGATCCCGGCTATACAGAACCTAATAAGAGAGAACAACTTGCACCAGGTGTATTCTTTGATCCAGATGGGAAAGAAATATGACATGTGCACTATGAACCAATCGTTAGCTGATCTCTATAACAATGATGTTATAACATGGGAAGAGGCATTTTCAAGAAGCACGAATCCGCAGGAATTAATATCCCTGACAAAGCGCTGATATTACATTATGAATAAAAAAGGCTTGACCCTTGTGGAAATAATGATAGCTGTTGTCATAGTGCTCGTTACCGCGGCTGGTACATTGGGGGCATTTGTAGGCGGACGCCAACTGATGGACCGTTCAAGGCATAGGTTACAGGCTGAGAATTTCGCGCGGGAGACGCTGGATAAGCTAAGATGCGTCTATCAGTATGATTCTAGCGCATTGGATCAAGGCGATCATGATAGCTTGACTGATCCCGTGATTTGTTTGCCCGGTAATACCATAAGAGGAGAACTGCAGGACTTAAATGCCGCGGCGCTTACATATAGCGTGTCAGAAGAACCTGAGACCGGAAGCTATAAGGAGGTGACGGTTCATGTCCAATGGACTGAAGTCGAGCTCTGATGTCAGGTTGGGATTTACCATGGTAGAGGTTTTAATATCAGTGCTTTTGTTGGCGGTGGTGTTTATGGCTGTCGCTGCGCTTCAGATAGGAAGCCATAGGTTTTTTCTTACGTCAAAAGATAAAGTGATAGTAGGGCATGAAGTGCAATATGCGCTTGAACATATTTATGAGCATGTTTTTACGGGAAAAGGTGATAAGAACGATCCCGCGATAGATCTTGTGTCAAGCACTGAGTTTTCCATCAATTATATAGACAAGAAAGACAGCGTTTTAAAGACAGGCCGTTACAGGATCACGGAAGAGGGTGTCCTTGAATTCGACAGTGAGGATGACGGAGTTTTTGATGAGTCTTTGGGTTCAAACGCGACGTTTATTCCGGCCGAGAGCGAATTTTCTTTGAGTGGTAATCTGTTAAGTATAAAATTGACAGCTGAATTTCCTTTAGCGAGGGCGGATGAGGCAAAGCAACGCTTGACGCTATATTCCGCTTCTTATCCCCGCTGCGCATCATTTCAGTAGCCTGCTTCTTTAAAAAATGATATAATTAAAATTTGGAATGGGGCAGTAGTTCAGTTGGGAGAACGCGTCGTTCGCAACGACGAGGTCACGGGTCCGAATCCCGTCTGCTCCACCATTCTATTTCGCTGTGAGGGTTATTCTATGAGATTTTATGTTTCTCCTGAGTTTATTTTCCCCGAAAAAAATATAATAGAACTAAAGGATCCCGCGGAAGCGCGCCATATATGCAATGTTATGCGCCTTGGCAAGGGTGATTCTGTTACTGTTTTTGACGGGCAAGGCAGGGAATATCTCGGGGAGATAAAAGAAATCAAAAAGCAGTTGATATTAATAACTATCAGAAAATCTTTAAGCGCAGCTAAAGGCAAAGATTTTAGTGTTACGCTTTATCAGGCGATACCTAAGAAAAGCAAGATGGATTTTATAGTCGAAAAAGCCGTGGAGCTCGGGGTGGACAAAATCGTCCCTGTGGCTACGGAAAGGACTATACCTGAACTAAGGGATAAAGTTCAGGGGAAAACAAACCGCTGGCAGAGGATCGCCAAGGCCGCTTCTAAACAATGCGGCAGGGCAAGATTACCTCTTATTTCTACTGTTATGGATTTTAATAGCGCCCTGGATGAGGCAAGGAATAACGAATTGGTTATTTTGGCGGCCTTGGACAATGACGCAAAGCCGCTAAACTCCATATTGAAAGGCATATCTCCGAAGAGTGTAGCGCTTTTTATAGGCCCGGAAGGAGATTTTAGCAATAAGGAGATACTATTAGCCAAGAAGAATGATATTAATATTTGTTCATTGGGGACATTGGTGTTAAGAGTGGAAACAGCCGCGATATACGCGCTGTCCGCATTGAATTACGAATTAGCGTAACTTCACAACAGTGCATTGCACTGTTGTGAAGTTACGACAAAATAATCATGCATATTAGAAGCAGGACTTATATTTTATTAATACTGCTTATCGTCGTGGTCGTGTTCTCGGGGTCATTGAGGAACGGGTTTGTCTGGGACGACAAGTTCCTGGTGGAGAAGAATCCTTATATTAAGGATATGGGTTATCTACCAGGTGTATTCGGCGCCCAGCTATATCAGGGCAGCGGTATGCATAGTGACTACTACAGGCCCATGCAATCACTGTCCTATATGGTGGATTATTTTTTCTGGAAACTAAAACCTTTTGGTTATCATTTGACCAGTCTTTTAATGCACGCCGTTAACTCGACATTGGTTTATCTTGTGTTGATGGCGGTTAGTTTTTCTTCGGGGCTCGCGTTTCTGGGGGCGATATTCTTTGCCATTGCTCCGGCTAACTCCGGCATAACTTATTATATCGCGGCAAGGGCAGACTTGCTTATGGCTTGTTTTTTGTTCCTATCTTTCCTGTTTTTCAGTAAATACTTTAATAATAAAAGCAGAGTCGCGTATATTATTTCCATAATGGCATTTGCGCTGTCGCTTCTTAGCAGAGAAGTGGCGATAATGCTTCCGGCCCTGTTAATGCTGGATTTACACAGGAGAAGAGAAAAAGTGTTTTGCCGGAGGACATTAAAACTCCTTTTTCCTTATCTCGTTATTTTGGTTATTTACGCTGTCGGCAGGTTTTCGATCCTTAATTTTTCTGAAGGAAGCAGTGGATTTATTAATCCGGGTTTTCCGGCCAGCATACCATTATGGAAGCGCGTTCTTACGGACTTTAAGATAGTGCCTGTTTATTTGAGGTTACTTTTGTTCCCGCATGACCTTCATATGGAATGGTATATAAAACCTGTTGAAAGCATATTTCAGGCGAATGTAATATATTCTATCATCTTGTTGAGTTTTCTTGTGTTCGCGATCAAGGCGTTGGCGCGCAAAAGCAGATTAGTCTTTTTTGGGGCCATGTGGTTCTTACTTTGCCTTTTACCTGTCCTGAATATCTATCCGATATCGGTATTATTCGGGGACGGATGGCTTTACGTGCCCTCAGTAGGTTTTTTTATAATGCTGTGCGTATTTTTCAGGGACAGGATCGTTCCCAAGGCAGGCAAGAAAATAACCGTTATCCTGGCAGTGTGTTTTATTTTCTACTCCGCGTTATTAACAATGAACTATAGTAAGATGTGGAAGGATACAGGTTCCTTGCTTCATAATATAGTTAAATATGAAGAAAAAAGCTCCTTTGTCTATCTGACTTATGTAAACCTTGGAGGCGTGCATTATGATAAAGGAGAATATGAAAAAGCCATAGAATATGACAAAAAAGCCATAAAGTTAAATCCTAAATACGCTGAAGCATACTGTAATCTTGCTGTGGCTTATATGGAGACAGGCCGTCCCATAAAAGCAATCGGGCATTTTAAAAGAGCTATAAGGCTCAAGAAGGATTATGTATCCGCTTATTGTTTCCTATCGCAGGCGTATAGTGAAATAGGCTTAAACGACAGGGCTGTTGAGTTTTCTAAAATGGCGCTTGAACTGAAGCCTGATTCTTACGACGCGCTATGCAATATGGGGTACTTATGTTCAGATAAAGGCGAAACAGATAAGGCAAAGTTTTTTTATGAAAAGGCTTCAATGTCAAAAAAAGAAGCTTCCGCTCCTCATTTTTCCCTGGGGAATCTATACATGAGGAACAATGAGTTCAAAAAAGCTTTGCGTGAATACGAGGAAGCATTAAGGCTGGGCATGGACGAAGATCACCAATTTTACAATGAATTGTCAGTGGCCTATATAAAAAATAATAAATACAGCGAAGCCGAAGAAATGCTTTTAAGGTCTTTGGCGTTGAACAGCGAACAACCCGGCGCGCGTAATGATTTAGGCAATCTTTACGCCATGTTCGGGCATTTTGACCTGGCTTTTGATGAATATAAAAAAGCGTTAGAGCTCGATCCTGAAGACAAGGGGATACTCGCGAATGTTATAAGGACAAAGTCTGACTGGAAAACTTTTCTCGTAAAACATAATGACAGATAGTCCGCTTGTTTCTATCATAATTACAAACTGGAACGGCATAAGGTATTTGGAAAAATGTCTGGGGTCTGTCCGTTCGCAAACTTATAAGAACATAGAAACCATAGTAGTTGATAATAATTCAACTGATGGCTCATTGGATTTTATCGCCAGGGAGTTTCCTGAAGTGCTTGTTATAAAGAGTGGCAGGAATTATGGGTTCGCGAAGGCCAATAACACAGGCATAGAGGCATCTAATGGTAAATATATAGCTACCATGAATAATGACACGGAGGCTGAGCGTGACTGGATAAAAAATCTGGTAATAGCGATGGAAAAGAGCCCTGATGTCGGTATGTGCGCTTCCAAGATACTTTTATTCAACCACAGGGATCTTATAGATTCCGCGGGCATGCAGATATATCCTGATGGCATTGCTTTTTGCAGGGGGCATCTGAAAAAAGATCAGGATAGTTATAACGAAGAAGACTATGTTCTTCTGCCTACGGCATGCGCGGCGCTCTACAGTAAAGAGGCTGTTGTCCGGGCAGGACTCTTTGATGGTGATTATTTTGCTTACGGAGAGGATATTGACCTGGGTATCAGGATAGGTATGCTGGGATATAAATGCGTCTATGTGCCTACGGCGCGGATATATCATTATTATTCCGGGACAATAGGCAGTAACCTCTCTCTTAAGGTCTATTTATCTGAAAGGAACAGGATATTTACCCTTATGAAGTGTTGTTCCCGTACGGACTTGGTCTTGTCTTTTTATCATACTGTTAAAAGATACCTGTATTATATTTACGCGTGGTTTAAAAAAGCCGGCGTATCCAGGGATTTCGCGAAAAAGGAATCTGTGTTTGAGATAATATCTGTTTTTTTCAAGGTTTATTTTTCTGTAGCGTTAGGCGCCGCGGGGATGCTAAAAAAACGCCGAGAAATCAAGCTGGGTAAAAAGATGCGTTTCAAGAAATTATACGCGCTTAAGCCGGAATTTAAGATAAAAGCAAGAGAAATAGCCATGGAGAGAAGGATATACATAGACTGGCAGTAACGCGTTCAGGTTAGGGGACGTCCCATTTGGGGACACCCTGCATATTGTATATCGTTTATAATTTCTTAGCAGGGTGTCCCCAAATGGGACGTCCCCTAAATTTATGAAAAAGACGTTTTGTATAAAAACTTTGGGTTGCAAGGTCAATCAGTATGAGTCGCAGATCATCCGCGAGGGTTTCTTGAAGAGCGGGTATGTCGAGACATCCGGCACTGACAATGCCGATGTTTGCGTTATCAATACCTGCACTGTTACTTCTGTCAGTGACTCTAAGTCTCTCAGGGCGTTCAACAATGCCGTGAGTAAGCATAAACGCGTTATAGTGACAGGTTGTATGGTGGAGAGCAAAGACTTGGATCTGTCCAAGCTGGCAGGCGCGCGTTTTATCGTAAAAAATAAAGATAAATCCAGAATCCCGGAATTAATAAGTCCTCGTGACGAAAAAGCGCATATTACGGGGCATGTTGATAGTGTAAGCGGATTAAAAGGCCATACCAGGGTCTTTGTAAAGGTTCAGGACGGGTGCGATAACGCTTGTTCTTATTGTAAAGTAAGAATAGTACGCGGCCGGTCCAGGAGCAGGATGCCGGAAGCAGTGATCCGCGAATGTGAGACATTAATAAAAAATGGTTCCAGAGAAATCGTGCTTACCGGGATATGCCTTGGTTCTTACGGCAGGGATATTGATAAGGGGATAAGCCTTGCCGGTTTAATAAAGAAGATCTGTAATATAAAAGGCGAATGGCGCCTGCGATTAAGTTCGATAGAGCCAAAGGACGTAAACGATGATCTATTGCGCCAGATAAAAATACAAGATAGATTATGTAAGCATATTCACATGCCTTTTCAGAGCGGCGATGATCATATATTAAAAAAAATGAACAGGCCTTACGAAAGTAGGGATTATTTGGATACAGCCGCGAAGATCAGGGGTGCTGTTCCTGACGCGGCTATTAGTACTGACATAATGGTAGGGTTTCCCGGGGAAACAGAAGAAAGATCTCAAAATACGATAGCTTTTATCAATGCGGTAAAGCCAATGCGCATACATATCTTTCCTTTCTCAAAACGCAAGGGTACCAGGGCGTATGATTACGGGGATATCATAAGTGATAGCGTAAAAAGAAAGAGAGAGGAAGTATTGGGCTCTTTGGCGGAAAAACTGGCCATGGAATTTACGAATAAGTTTATGGGAAAAGAGGTAAGAGTCCTTGTGGAGAGCAAGTCCGCGACCAACGGCTTATTGCGAGGCTATACAGATAGATATATAAAAGTATCTTTTGAAGGGCCTGATAGCCTAAAAGGGGAATTCGCTAATATCCGCCTTACGCCAGCCACATTACTCAGGATATAGGTTTGTCTTAACTTCACACTAGTGCAATGCACTAGTGTGAAGTTAAGGTGTTTCGTGTCCGCTCTGCCTTGACAAATCATAAAGTGCGTGGTATACTTCTCTTACCTTTTGGAGCATTTCCGTTCTAATATATGCCTCATACTTTAAGTTTCAATTGGGTTGACATTGTTTTTTTAACCCTTTTAATCCGAATATGTTACGTTGCCTTTAAAAAGGGCTTTTTGCCTGAGTTTTTCAGGTCTATGGGTCTTTTGAGCGCGCTTGTGGTGTCTGTAAGCAGCTATGCCTTAGTGAGCGAGTTCTTGTCCGGTAAGACCAAATGGGCCGGCGCTAAGCCTGACGTGGTTTCGTTCTTGTTTATCTTTATAGTTGTCCTATTTATATTTAAGATTATTTCTATATTGGTCAGGGTATTTTTAGGAGGGGAAAATATTTCTTTATTTAGCAGACTAGCGGGGATAGCCCTTGGTTTTGGGAGGGGGTTATTGATAATAAGCCTTATTTATAATATGCTCCTAGGCAGTCCCTTTAAATATTTATCCAAGAGCGCCAAAGACAGGTCTTTATCAGGTAAATATATTTCCGATATTGCCTTTTTGGTATACAGGGGATGCGTTAATTTTTGTCCCGGAGAAAAAAACAAAACACCTTTGAGAGAGTTGTTTAACAAAAATTAGAGGGAGGAATTACGTGAAATTAGGTGAGATTTACAAGACAGTTACGGATTTTGGAATGAAGATGGATCCTCGGCCAGCGGATAAATTAAAAAAAGAAC
>JAHIUV010000214.1 GCA_018817035.1 Candidatus Omnitrophota bacterium
AATATGCTCTTCTGCTGGACAAAGAACGCGCCTGATATTTCTTTTATGGTCCTGTAAATATTGCTGACCATCGGGACTTTGTACAATATGTTTTCGCCAAACCCAAATACGTTCCTAAGCACTATTATCCTCGTCGCGAACCCTATCAAAGCAAAGGTTATCAACAGCACAAGCAAAACCGCTGCTTTTACGAGTAAGGCTATGTTTCCGGCAGGCATCCATCTACCGAGAATATTCGCGATAGGGTCAAGCAAAAGAAGGTTCAATTTATCTATAACAAAATAAAAAACCCAGAATGTCAGGGCCAGGGGAATGACTACCAAAGCTCCCGTAAAAAAACTAGCCCTTATTTTAGAAAACATAGGGTACCTCAGTTCAGTAATTGAAACATCAATAATGTTACCAGCGATCCCAGTAAAGCTCCTGTAGCAACCTCTAAAACAGAATGAACCCCATCCCTGATCCTGCTCCTGGCAACCAAAAACGCCAGGACAAATACAAGGAATACAGCGAGGCTATTCGCGGATGAAAGAGAGATTATCATCCATATGGAAAAAGCAAGCGCGCTGTGCCCGCTGGGCATTCCGCCCCTTAATGGAGTCCCTGAGCGCGACAGGATCTTTGTTATAAGCACTATAATAAGCACGGCGAATAAAATAATGAAGGTAACGTGCCAGCTAGATTCTCTTATTTTTATCATGTTCTCTTCCACTCTTATGCCCGCCCTCGAAACAAACAACATATAGCCAACGATAACAGATGAGAGGGCGCTTAAAAGAACCGCACCGGCGCAGATATCCTTCACTATCCTGGCAAGAGGATGAAAATCTTCCTTAACCAGGTCTATAGTATGCTCCACCGCGGTATTGATCATTTCCGCGAAAAGCACAAACGCTATGGTAAGGCATAAAAGTATAAGTTCTATATAGGTAAAATTCAAGAACATCCCGGACAAGATAACAAGAAGCCCTATTACAAAATGAAGCCTCATGTTCCTTTGGCTTTTAAAGACGTAGATAAACCCTTCTATCGCTGAATTAAAGCTTTCCACTAAGCTCTGGCGTTTCACATTACCTCCAGCAGTTGGATCTCTTTTGCTTTCATCTTGTCCTTGTCAGGGGGATTGCCGTCGTCATAACCTAATAAATGGAGTATCCCATGCGCGAGATACAGATACAACTCTTTCATTATAGGTATCTTTCTTTTTCTTGCTTCCCTCATGGCGGTCTCGACTGATATGACGACATCGCCAAGTATTAAGCTATCCATCGGAACGCCCTCGCCTTCTCTCATGGAAAAAGCCAAAACGTCAGTCCTTGAATCTATGTCCAGATATTTATGGTTCAATAACCTGATATAATCATCATCCACTAATAACAGGCTCAGTTCAGCGTCTGCTTCGCCCAAAAACTTTAACACACGCGCGGCGGCGGCCTTTATCTTTTTTTTGTCGAGTTTTATGATTCCCTGCAGGTCCGTTACGTCTATGGACATAATGAGCTACTTCTTTTCCTTTGCCGGCTCATCAGGATACTCCACCCTGGTATGAAAAATGCCGGTAAGGATATGTATAAATACCTCCGCTATTCTCTCAAGATTTTTTAATGTAAGATCGCACTCATCAAGCTGTCCGTCTATAAACTTGTTATTTATGATCTTCCTGACCAATCCTTTGATCCTGGACGGCGTAGGGTCATCGAGCGCCCGCGAACCCGCCTCTACGGAATCCGCCAAAAGAACGCATGCCGCCTCTTTTGTCTGAGGTTTTGGGCCGGGATACCTGAATGCCTGTTCCCCTACCTCTTCGTCAGGAACTTTTTCCAACGCCCTTTTAAAAAAATAAAAAACAAGGCCGGTACCATGATGCTGTTTGATTATATCCACTATTTTTTTATTAAGTTTATGTTTTTGCGCCAGATCAACGCCGTGCTTAACATGGTTAGTGATAATAAGACTGCTCATGCTGGGAGAGAGCTTATCATGCGCTGATTTTTTAACTGACTGGTTTTCACTAAAATAAGAAGCCTTCTCAAGTTTTCCTATATCATGGAAATACGAACTGACTCTCGCCAGAAGCGCGTTGGCGCCGATAGACTCGCACGCTGCCTCGGCAAGATTACCGACGACCAGGCTATGATGATATGTTCCCGGAGCTTCCATTACCATTCGTTTTAAAAGCGGGTGGTTCAAATCGGTTAGTTCCAGCAGGCTTATGTCGGTGGGTATCTTAAAAACATTCTCAAAAATAGGCAACACCCCTGTCACGATAACAGCTGACATCGCACCGTTAAGCAATCCAAAGAGCGCTTCCGAGATAAACGCGTGA
>JAHIUV010000215.1 GCA_018817035.1 Candidatus Omnitrophota bacterium
AAATAGTTTGCTGACTTTTGAATATTTCAAACAATATTCTTCGAGCGTAGCCCCAAGCTTTATGTTCTCGACAAGCTCGAACAATATTGTCAGGGGCGAAGTCGAGAAGTTTCAAAGTCAGCAGAGTTTGTTGCAATATCCTCCAATAAAACATATTGATTGCATGTCATATATTGCTTATAATAGATGCTATGGGAATCTCAGCGCATGTGATATGCATAGGTAATGAGATCATGCTGGGCCACATTAACAATACCAATGCCCAGTATGCGTCAAAAAACCTGGCCTCGATAGGAATAAGGACCTCCGAACATCTATCCATACAGGACGATCCTGATACCATAATCTCCTCCATAAGAAACTCTTTGCGCGCGGCTGATATCGTTATCCTCAGCGGAGGCCTCGGCCCTACTGTCGATGACATAACTCTTGACTGTATCGGAAAATCTCTTGAGAGAAAATTGCTATATAACAATAAAGTAGCGGAACACATAAAAAAGCATTTCAAAAAACGCGGCCTGGTAATGCCAAGGAATAATCTCAGGCAGGCGCTTGTGCCTAAAGGCGCTATACCGATACTGAATAATATCGGCAGCGCGCCGGGGCTGTTAATACCTGTCCATGGAAAAATACTCGTCGCTCTTCCCGGAGTGCCCTTTGAGCTGTATGAAATGTTCAAGAAAAATGTCCTCCCTTACCTCAAAAAAAGATTCCACCCGGACAAAATAATAAAATCCCGCGTCATCAAAATAACAGGGCTCCCCGAGTCAAAGGTAAACGAAAAGCTCGAAGATATACTAAAGCTTTCCGGTAATGTGGAAATGGGCATATATCCCCATCCCGAGGAAATAACGGTAAAAATAACCGTGACCGATAAGAATAAAAATAAAGTCAACGCCATAATAAAAAAAATAGAGAAAAAAATAAGACTGCGGCTCAAGGATTACATCTTCGGATATGATGACGAGAGCCTGGAGGAAGTCGTCGGGAGATTGCTGACAAAAAAGAAAAAAACATTGTCCGTAGCCGAGTCCTGCACAGGAGGGCTCTTGTCCGACAGGATAACGGGAGTGTCAGGAAGCTCAAACTATTTTCAAATGGCCGCGATAACATACAGCAATGCTTCAAAAAATAAGTTCCTGGCTATCCCAGTGGAAATAATAAACAAACATGGCGCTGTTTCCGGTCAGGTAGCGAGCCTTATGGCAAAAAATATACGTCTTCTCGCTAAGACCGACATAGGCATAGGCATCAGCGGTATCGCCGGCCCGAGAGGCGGCACAAAGAAGAAACCCATAGGCCTTGTCTACATATCCATGTCCGCAAAAAAGAAAACCATATGCCGGAAATTCCTGTTCCTGGGCCAACGCGACATAATAAAACGCAAGGCCTCCCAGGCTGCCCTAAACCTGCTTAGGAAAGAACTATGTTCCGCGCTTTCATAGCGATAGATCTCGATCTTGCCCATAAACAAAAAATATCCGGCCTTATCTCTGACCTTAAACAGGCGAACGCCGACGTCAAATGGGCAAATGAAGGCCAATTACACATCACCCTGAAATTTCTCGGCAATATAGGCGATATCGAATTAGAACAAGTTTCCGGCATTATTAAAGACATCGCGATCAATACCAAAACATTCGCTATTTCCCTTTCAGGGATAAGCGTGTTCCCTGATACACATAGGCCTAACGTTGTCTGGGTCGGGATAGATAAAGGCGCTGATATCTTAAAATTCCTGGTCGATAAAATAGGCTCAAGGCTGGAAAGCGCGGGGCTTAAAAAAGAAAAGCGTGAGTTCAGGGCTCATCTCACGTTGGGCAGGGCCAAATCCTTAAAAAACATAAACTATCTTACGGAACTCATCAAAAAAACCGACTTTAGGCCAACTGACAAAATAGAAATCAAAAACATTATTTTATTCCAAAGTACCCTGACGCCCAAAGGCGCTGTCCATACACCCCTGGCAAAGTTCAAATTATCCTGCTGATAACCTGTAATATTATATTGGCGTAAATACCTGCCGCGATATCATCCAGCATTATGCCCGCGCCGCCGCCTAATCTCTCTAACCTATTCGCGGGCCATGGTTTTAATATATCGAAAAATCTGAAAAGCAAAAAGGCGGATATGACATATCCTAAGGTTACGGGCAGCATGAATAAACTGACCAGCATGCCGCTAAACTCGTCTATTACTATCTCAGACGGGTCTTTTTTGCCAAAAACCCTCTCGGCGTTTCCGGAGCTTAAGAACCCTATAACAATACACGCGACAATAACAACCGTCATTACGAATAAACCCGGCCTTATAAAAAAATACAAAGCCAGCGCGGCAAGGCTCCCGGCAGTACCTGAGGCTACGGGAAAATAACCTATATAGAAAACGCTCGCTATCATTCTGCAGGCTCTATCTCTTGTTTTCATGTAAAAATATCCTTATTCCTTACCATATAAGAAATGCCTGACGTCAATGTCATTACCACGGTAATAAACATCAGTATGTAAACGCCTGACCTGTAATAATCTATATATCTGAAAGTAAAAGATAGCTCCTTTATTATCAAAAATACAAGTATCGACAGCATGGCGACTATTTGCGATACGGTTTTGTGTTTTCCCGCTACCTCCGCGGCAAGGACCTTTTTCTTGGATAAAGCCAATATCCTTATCCCCGTTATGACCAACTCCCTGGATATGATCACCATTACCATCCACGCAGGTATTATCTTCATCTCAACGAATGCCAAAAACCCTCCCAGGATCAATATCTTATCGGCGATGGGGTCCATTAATTTACCGAAATCAGTGATACTGCCTGTTTTTCTCGCGATAAATCCGTCAAAATAATCCGTAACGCACGCCAGCGTAAAAACAGCGAGTGCCGCGAATTTAGCGCTGAGGCCCCTTACGAACAAAAATAATATAAAAATACCCGCCAGAACTATCCTGGAAACCGTCAATTTATTAGCAAGATTCATATAATCCCCCATTAACTTCACAAAACTGCAATGCACTGTGAAGTTAAGACTGCTTCTCCGCTTCCCCTACCAGGTCATACTCGTATGTGTCGGTTATGCGGACGTCGTAAAAACTGCCCGGTTTTAATCCTTTACCTTTAACATATACATTTCCATCGACCTCAGGCGCGTCGTATTCTGTCCTACCTATATATTGCTCCTCATTTTTCTCGTCTATTAACACCTTTAACACGCGGCCTTTTAACTTTTCGTTTATGCCCATGGATATCTCCTGCTGTAATAACATTGCCTCATCAAAACGTCTTTCTTTTTCCTGTTCGGATACCTGGGCCTTGAAATCATGCGCCGGAGTGCCTTCTTCCCTGGAATACCTGAAAATACCCAATCTTTCAAATCTTATATCCCTCATAAAAGACAATAATTCCTGAAACTCCTTCTCTGTTTCTCCGGGAAAACCGACTATAAGCGAAGACCGTATCGCCACTCCGGGGATCTCTTTCCTGATAAATTTTATCAATGAGAGAATGGCGTCTTTGCCCGCTTTCCTGCCCATTCTTTTCAATATCATGTCATTTATATGTTCTACGGGCAAATCGATATATTTGCAAATATTGCCGCTGTCGCGGATTGCCTTTATCGCATCCCTTTCCAAGTTGGACGGATGGGCATAAAGAAGCCTCAGCCAATTTTTGCCGCATACCCCGCTTAATTTTCTTAATAATTCCGAAAGCCCCTTTTTGCCGTATAGGTCAATACCATACATAGACGCGTCCTGGCCTATCAGGACGACTTCCTTAACCCCTTTTTTGATCAAAAACTCCGCCTCTTTTATTACTGACTCGAGTTTTCTGCTCTTGTAGCCGCCCTTTAAATAAGGTATCACGCAATACGTACATCTGTTATAACATCCTTCCGAAATCTTTACGTAAGAGTAATGCGGCGGGGTAAGTCTCGCGGAAAGATCCTTACTTGGATCAGGGTCAAACTCCACGATGCCCCTGAATTCATCGACCTCTTTCAATTCTTTTTTTAATTCCACAGGGTATCTTTGAGGAAGGCAACCTGCTACTATGATCTTTTTGACTGAACCATTCTTCTTGGCCTCTATCACCTTTAAAATAGTATCTATGGATTCTACCTTCGCGTCCTTTATAAAAGCGCAGGTGTTTATCAATACAATATCCGATCCATCGGGCTCCTCCCGAAACATATACCCCTTTTTCTCGTATTCGGAGATCAGGCGTTCTGAATCCGTTAAATTTCTCGGACAACCAAGGCTTATTATGCTAAAAGTTTTTTTCATAAAAAATGAGGGCTCAGCCCCCCCTTGTAACACAACTGTCATCCCCGTGAAAACGGGGATCCGGATGGGGATAAATCTATTTTGAGATTACCCCGTCCCTGGTAATAACGAGTGTCTTCTTTTCCCCTTTTTTCCCCGGAAAACCGAGGTCTTTCCCGTTAAGCATCAATGTTACCCCTCCGGCATTGCCCAGTTCGATCTCTATGGTTTTTTTTGCTTTCCAGACGTCGCTCGTTCCTTTATTAAGAGCTCCCCTGAACACCAGAGACCCATCACTTACGACCTGGATCCAAGTATTGTAACGGGCCTTAAGGTGTATCTCAATGACATCATCCTTTTTTTCTTTCTCAACTGATACCGGCACGGCCGCGGATACAGGCGCTGGTTTCAAAGTAACAGCTTTAGCGGCAACGGCTTTTTCTTTACTGTCCCGCTTCTCCGCCGCGCGCGCCTTGTATTTAGCGGAAGTGTTCTTCATGAATCTGCCGACATGTATAAAACCAAATAACAATAAATACGCGCTGAATATAATAGCTATGCCCGAGCCTATCTTCCTCCTGTGTTTTATAAACCAATCACCCCGCGCTTTCTCGTCCTTCAATATCAATCGAGGATCATCTTTTTTTCTGCCTGTAGATAAAAACTCCTTGACCTTGGTTTCCTCGAGCGCGCCTAAAAAACTAGCATAGGTTTTAACAAAACCACGCGCGTAAAAAACAGACGAAATATCCTGAAGCCTGTCTTCTTCTATCGCGGCTATGATTTTTTTAGGTATGCGGCTCTTTTCCGAAGCTTCTTCTGCGGATATATTCTTTGACTCACGGATCTTTTTAAGGGATTTTCCCGGGGATTCCATCATTTTTTAAATATCAAATTAAGAAGTCTGTTGAGAAGGCGCTTCGCCTGATTCTTCCTGCTTTACTTTGTATTCGCTTATTAAGATCTCTCTGGGCTTACTGCCTCTAAAAGAACCGACTACACCTTCTTCTTCCATGGCATCTATTAATCTGGCGGCCCTTGTATATCCCAGCCTGAGCCTTCTCTGCAACATCGAAACGGATGCCTGGCCTGTCTCAAGCACCATCTGCACCGCCTCGTCAAAAAATTCATCCTTACTGAAACCGCCTCTTCCCGCCACGCCTTTTTTCTGCTGTTCCAGTATTTGCCCGTCGTATTCAGGCTCTCTCTGCTTCTTTATCATCTCCACGACAGCTTCTATGTCTGCGTCGGAAAGAAGCGTGCCTTGAGCTCTTATAGGTTTAGCGTTGCCGGGCTCCAGAAATAACATATCGCCCTTGCCCAGTAATTTATCCGCGCCATTCATGTCAAGTACTGTCCTGGAGTCTACTTTTGAGGCAACCTTAAAAGATATCCTCGCCGGAAAATTAGCTTTTATTACCCCTGTGACAACGTCCACGGACGGCCTCTGAGTAGCGAGTATTATATGTATGCCTACTGCTCTCGAAAGCTGCGCGAGCCTCGTTATCGCGTTTTCCACGTCCTGCTGGGCGACTATCATAAGATCAGCCAATTCGTCTATTATAACCACTATATAAGGCAGTTTCTCGCTGGATTTTTTATTGAACGCGTCTATATTCCTGGTTACGGCCTTTGCCAGCATCTTATACCTTGATTCCATCTCACTTACTACCCATTCAAGCACTCCGGCGGCTTTTCTCGAGTCTGTCACTACCGGGCATAAAAGATGAGGCAGTCCATTATAAACAGCTAACTCCACCATCTTTGGGTCCACCATTATAAACTTTAACTCATCAGGGCTCGCGTTATAGATCATGCTCATTATCAATGAATTAACGCATACAGTCTTACCCGAGCCCGTGGTGCCGGCTATCAAAAGATGAGGCATGCCCCCGAGGTCAGCTACTACGCTCTTTCCTGAAATATCCTTTCCAAGCGCCATGGCAAGTTTTGATTTAGCGGCTTCTTTTTCATATTCTTCGGATTCGAGTATTTCCCTTAAATAAACAAGAGTCGAACTCTGGTTAGGGACCTCTATGCCAACAGCTGATTTTCCAGGGATAGGAGCGACTATTCTAACAGTGGGAGCCTTCATGATAAGCGCTATATCGTCACTCAACGCGGTGATCCTATTCACTTTTACTCCGGGCGCCGGCTGTAATTCATATCTGGTGATTACCGGGCCTTTGCTTATATTGACCACCTTTGCCTCTATATTAAAATCCCCAAGAGTATCCTCAAGTATTCTGGCATTGGCCTCAAGGTCTTCATCCATCATCTTTTTCGACTCAGGCGGAGGAGACGTCAACAGGTCCAATGTAGGCATCTTGTAATCACCGACCACTCTTGGTTCGATCTTTACGGGTTTCTTAGGCACCGCGGGAGCCTGTTTTATGACAGGTTTTGGTTTAAATATGGTAATTTTCGGAGGGCCTGTTTTTTCCTGTTTTTCTTTTTCTGCGTCTTCTTCTTTGAGCCTTGAGCCTAGAGCCTTGAACCTGGATTTATCCACCCTAACCGCCGCTTTTATCCTGGGTTTCTGGCGAGTAGGATCATCTCTTTCAGAAATAACCCTCTCTTTTCTACCGCGCTTATCCTTTAAGCTCCCCAATAAACCCCATATACGCACAAATAAAAATGACACCAGCGGAACGATCAAAAATTCAGTGGCCAGTAAAAGCGCCAGCACGCTGAGAACAAGCGTGATTATATATCCTCCGACTATCCCAAAGTAAGAAACCAACTTTCCCGATAAAAACAGCCCTGTCAGCCCTCCTCTTTCCATGATCACCGCGGGGTCTGTCAAACCTGTAAGGCCAAAGAATGTAGAGCTTGAAATAAAGAGTGTCAACACACCGGTAAATCTAAGGGCGGGTTTACCATCCAGCCTGCCTGCCAACATACCTATGCCCCATACCAGCAACAAAAACGGAATAAAAAATCCGGAATACCCTATGATTTTAAAAATCAGCCAGCTGGCGTAAGCGCCTACTATGCCTATGAAATTACGCGCGTGAAGATTAGGATGGGAAGTTTCAAAGCCTATATCATAAGGCGTATAAGATATCATCGCGGCAAATAATATAAACGCCAGGGTAAATAATCCGAAAGAAATTATAAGGTCTCTTTTGTCTTTTTTCATAAAAGGATCAAGACTAGTATACCGACCGCGATACAATATATGCCGAACAGATAAAATTTACCCCTATAAAGTATCTTAAGCAATAATTTTAACGATAAAACGCCGACAGCGCAAGATACGATGAACCCGATTATGTAATTCGCGTTAAACCCGTCCAGCGCTATAGTTTTTATTTTTAATACAAAGGCTCCTATTATAGCCGGTATAGCCAATAGAAAAGAGAACCTGGCAGCTGACTGGCTGTCAAGACCCAGGAACATACCTGTGGAAATCGTTACGCCGCTTCTTGATATCCCCGGCACAGCCGCGATCCCCTGCGCCAGGCCTATCAAAACCGCTTTAAATCCACTGATGCCTTTGGTGCCATACCTGATAAATCTTCCCAATATAAGCCACACTCCGGTAACGACAAGTCCAACTCCGACTATTTTGACATTGCCAAATCCGGATTCAATACTTTTTCCGAAAAGCAAAACAAAAACAACAGTGACCAGCGTACTGATTATAACAAAAAGCCCTGTTTTTTTTCTAACAGTAAAGATATCTATTATATCTCTTCGAAATACTATAAATATAGCCGTCAGGGTACCCACATGCAGAAAAACATCAAAAGCCACCTGCGGTTTTTCCAATCCGAACAATCTATGCAGGATAACCAAGTGCCCGGAGCTGGAAACCGGCAAAAACTCAGTAATACCCTGCACTATGCCCGAAATAACGGATTCAAAAAAACTCATATACTTATATTATTCTATTCCGGTTCTCGACTCGGCTTTAGCCTCGCTCGAACAATATTGAACCCCGAGCGCCGTCGAGGGGCTTCGAGCGGAGTCCCGAAGCATCGGGACGTAGTCGAGAAGATACAAAGCCAACAGAATCTATTCCTGAGCCTGCTTGGCGCTTAAATTCAGGCGGCCCATCTCGTCTATCTTGATCAATTTAACTTTGAGCTTGTCACCGACCTTTACAGCATCTTCAACATTCTTTACAAATTTACCAGCAAGTTCAGAGACATGTATCAGGCCTTCTTTTCCCGGCAATATTTCGCAGAACGCGCCGAAATTCATGATCTTGGTAATAGTCCCGTCAAAAACAGTTCCTACTTCAAGATCTCCTGTTATGCCTTTTATTATTTCCATCGCTTTACTGATGGCTTCTTCACTGTCAGACGACACGGAAACCTTGCCATCGGTATCATCCACGTCGATATTAGTGCCCGTATCCAGGATTATCTTCTTTATTACCTTGCCTCCGGGACCTATCAAAGCCCTGATCTTATCTTTAGCGATAATAATCGACCTGATCTTTGGCGCGAACTCTGAAATCTCTTCTTTGGGCTTACTTATCACGGCTTGCATCTTCTTCAAGATAAAATCCCTGGCAGGCGATGCCTGCTTCATTATCTTCCTGACCATGTCCATATCTATACCATCTATCTTCAGGTCCATCTGAAGCGCGGTAACTCCGTTATCCGTGCCCGTGACCTTAAAATCCATGTCCCCGAAATGATCCTCCGCTCCGGCTATATCAGTCAGGATAGCAAATGAGGCTCCTTCTTTTACCAGGCCCATGGCTATGCCTGAAACAGCCTGCTTTATAGGAACACCCGCGTCCATCAGGGAAAGCGTGCTGGCGCACACAGTAGCCATACTGCTGGAACCATTGGATTCCAATATATCAGAGACCACTCTTATCGTATAAGGAAACTCCTCTTTGGACGGCATTACTGCTTTAAGCGCCCTTTCAGCAAGCGCGCCATGTCCGATCTCGCGCCGGCCCGGTCCCCTGGAAGGCCTTGCCTCTCCCACGCTGAACGGAGGAAAATTATAATGCAGCATAAAGTTCTTGAATTTTTCGCCTTCAAGCGTATCAAGCCTCTGCTCGTCCCTGGCTGTTCCCAATGTAGTAGTGGAAAGGCTCTGCGTTTGTCCTCTCGTGAACAAACCTGACCCGTGCGTCCTGGGCAATACTCCGATTTCACAAGTTATTGTCCTTATTTCCTCGCATTTTCTTCCATCCACCCTTGTCTTTTTCTCCAGGATAAATTTTCGGATAACGCCCTTTTCAATCTTATGCAGGGCTGATTTTATATCAGATTCCTCAAGAGTTTCGTCTTCTGATTTTAACTTGCCTATTACCTCTTTACTCAACAGATCAAGAGATCCTTCTCTTTCCTCTTTTGAAGAAGGCAGGTATGCTTTTTCAAGGCCTGACAGGGCCAATTTCTTGACCTTGCCATATAATTCATCAGAAATAACTTTCGTCTCGATCTTATTTTTTTTCTTGCCTGCTTTACCCTGTAACTCCTCCTGCAAAGCAATCGTTTCGTTTATAGACACCTGGCTAAACTCTATTGCCTCGAGCATTTTTTCTTCCGATATCTCGTTGGCGCCTGCCTCGAGCATGACGATCTTATCCTTAAGTCCTACGGCAACCAGGTTCAGGACACTATTTTCCATCTCCTGATAAGTAGGATTCACTACGAATTTATCATCTATAAGGCCTATTCTTACGGCTCCCACGGGCCCCGCGAAAGGGATGTCCGAAATAGTGAGCGCGGATGAA
>JAHIUV010000216.1 GCA_018817035.1 Candidatus Omnitrophota bacterium
AAAAGAAATATCATGGTAAGGAATACCGTGAACGCCCCCATCTCGATCAAAAGAAACCCTCCGCCCAGTATGCCCAAAACCTGGATATAAGGATAAAAAGGCGAATGAAACTTTGGCCTATAGCTCAATATCCTGCTTTCCCTGAATAAAATAAGTGTCAGATTGGCGAACATATACAACAAGATCAAAATACTTGACGCTATCTTTACCAATACTTCGAGCTTTAAAAATAATAAGGAGAGGACCATGAAAGCCCCCGTGAAAAGGATAGCCGCGTAAGGCACTTTACTTACCCGGCTTATTTTCTGAAAATAAGCAGGCAGAAGCTTATCTCTGCTCATCCCAAGAGGATATCTCGAAGCTGTCATAAGGCCTGAATTAGCCGTGGATATAAACGCCAGAAACGCGGCGACGCTTATAGATACTTTCAAAATATTCCCCCCGAAAACACCTGCCCCTTCCGATATGGGAATAAGTGTGCCTTTTAATCCCTCGGGATCCATGACCCCGACAGTAACATAGATCACCAGAGTATAAATAATAGCCGTAACCACGAGAGAAAGCATCATTCCTAACGGCAGATTTTTTCCGGGATCTTTTGTCTCTTCAGCAAGGGCAGCGACCTTAGTCAACCCCCCATAAGATATAAAAACAAAACTCGCTGTAGCAAAAATAGGGCCCATGCCTTTGGAGAAAAACTGAGAAAAATTCGACGGGTTCACTGTTTTAGCGCCCCATACAACATACGCTAAAAGTATGCCTAAAAGCCCCGTGACCAGAAACACCTGGATCTTGCCGGCCTCTTTGACCCCCATTAAATTCAGGATAACAAATATCAAACAACACACGACAGCTATAATATTTAAAGGTATATCGGTTACCAGGCTGAGATACGCGCCCATGCCCACCAGCGCGAAAGCGCCCTTAAGGCTAAGGCTAAACCAGGAGCTAAAACCAGCGATTGTCCCAAGAAGCGGGCCAAACCCGCGCATGATATAAAAATAATCTCCCCCTGCCTTTGGCATGGCCGTAGTCAACTCAGCCATGCTCAAAAGAGCCGGTATACAGAAAATACCCGCTATTATATAGGAAATAATGACCGCCGGGCCTGCTTTCGCGAACGCGAGCCCCGGAAGGATAAAAAGTCCGGAGCTGATCATGGCTCCGGTAGCCACGCAGAATACGCCCAAAAGCCCGAGTTCTTTCTTTAATTCATGGTTCATACCACATATTATAATGGCAAATATAACAAAAGCAATTTTTTATTTGACTGTGTTAGTTTAGTGGTTTATAATTCACCTTGAACTTACCTGAAAGATCCTTATCGTATGTATAAAAAATCCTTTACCACATTCTATCGCCTGTTTTTCGTCATAGTCTGTGTCTATCTGTTCCTGGTAAGCATAGGACTGATGAGCGTGGCGTTCAAAGGTTTCGGCAAAGAATTCGCTGAGAACCTGATAAAAGCCACATCCAATCCTTTCATAGGACTTTTCATAGGTCTCCTCGCTACAAGCATGGTGCAAAGTTCATCCACCACCACTTCCATAGTAGTGGGAATGGTAGGCGCTAAAGTTATCACCATCTCAAATGCCATACCTATAATCATGGGGGCCAATATCGGAACCACGGTAACAGCCGTGCTGGTATCTCTGTGTCATGTAACGCGTCGCGAAGAGTTTAAACGCGCTATAACAGGGGCTACTGTCCACGATTTCTTCAATATCTTATGTGTAGCCGTCCTTTTCCCTTTACAGCTGGCCACCGGTTTCCTGGACAAACTCGCTACAAAGATGAGCCTATTGTTCGTCGATATCGGCGGTATAAAATTTACCAGTCCTGTAAAAGCGGCCACAGAACCAATAGTAGAAGCCATAAAGAATTTTTTCATGTCATTCCATATTTCAAAAAACGTCACATATATCGCGATTCTGGCAGCATCAATGTTAATTTTGTTCCTATGCCTTTATTTTATCGTGCGTCTTATGAAATCACTCATAATAGGAAGGGTCGAGATAGTATTCAATAATGTGCTCGGAAAGCATGGAGGAATAGCCATATTGGCCAGTGTGATATTCACCGCGATAATCCAGAGTAGTTCCATTACTACTTCCCTGATGGTCCCGCTGGTAGCATCAGGTGTATTGACGGTGGAATCAATATTCCCTATAGTGCTGGGGGCAAACATAGGGACCACGATAACAGCGATATTGGCCTCATTCGCCACAGGGAACATGGCAGCCATTACAGTAGCTTTCGCGCATTTTCTTTTTAACTTCATAGGCGTCTTATGCTTCTATCCGATACCGATGTTCAGAAAAATACCCATAAGCCTGGCAAAAGGCCTTGGGGCCCTTACTTTAAAAAAACGCAGGTACGCGTTTATATACGTATCATTCGTATTTTTCCTGCTGCCTGCTATATTGATATTTATCTCAAAAATGTTATTTAAATAAGGAGGTTCTAAATGTTTAAAAATTTACTGCAATTCTGGAAAGGAAAAGATTTCCTGGTAGAAGTACTGGGAGAATTCAAAAACATGCTTGAAAATACACAGCAGATGTTTGATTCTGTATGTAAACAACTTATTGATAATGAAAAAGACCCTGACCTGAGAGAGAAAATATACGGGATCGATAAAAAAGTGAACGATCTCCAGAAGAATATCAGGAAAAGGGTAGTCGAGCATCTTTCTATCCAGCCATCAGTGGACGTATCCACGAGCCTGCTCTTGATGAGCGTGGTAAAAGACGCCGAAAGGCTCGGCGATTACGCTAAGAACCTTTTTGGGATAACACAATATCTGCAAAAACCCATAGACAAGAATAAATACAATGGATTGTTTAACAGCGTAGAGAAAGAGATATTAGACCTGTTCCAAAAAACCAAAGAAGCGTTCATGGAATCAGATGAAGCCAAGGCAAACCTGTCGTGGGACTATGAAAATAAGATCACTAAACAATGCGATGAGATAATCGAAAAACTCGCGAATAGCAGCCTCAGTGTAAATGAAGCCGTGTGTTTTGTCCTCATGGCAAGGTATTTCAAGCGCATAACAGCCCACTTAAGTAATATAGCCACGTCTGTGGTACTGCCTCTCTCTGATCTTGATTATTTTGATGAAAAAAGGAGATAGGTCAGGGTTTCCTTGCTCCGGAGACTGCTCTTAGCAGGAGGGAAAGGTATTTTCTTTCCCTGTCTTTAATATCCGTGAATTCCAACCCCACATTATAGGCTTGGGCATTATCTTTCGTTTCTTTTGCGGCTTTTCTCCACGCTACGCGCGCCCTGATATTCAAAGGTTCTCTTTTGTTGGGTAAGGACAGCTTTATATTTATTTTACTGCCTGTTTCCATCTGACGTCCTGTTGTAAAGCAGAGCCCTCCCTCAGAAATATCCACGCCCTGACACGACTCTGTTTTGTCCCCGGAAGCCATGACCTCGATAGCCACTTTATACGAGATCCTCTTAAAACGCCTTATCTCAGAACCAATGGATAGTTTCTTGATATATATGTCAGCAAAGACCTGTCCCGGCTCAGAAGGAGCGCTATTGTCGGAATAATGTAAAGTGCCCAAATTGATAAAAACATTTCCTTTTTCAAGCTTGCTGAAATAGGCTTTTATCCTGCTTTTTAATGATTCGCATACAGAGGCTATTTCTCCTTCATCCGCTCCGGAAAAAAGGATGCTCCACTCCCCTGTTGAATAATCCTCAAAAGCTATCCTGGACAGCCTTTTACTTTTATCATTAAATCTTTTTAATGCTTCGTCTATGATTTTCCTGATACCGTAAAACAATTCCTTAGGTTGTGTTTTTACCGCTTTTTTGAACTCCTTGAAATTGACCACCAATACATTGACCAGGTAAATGCTGGTTCCTTTATTCAATAATTTATTTACGCTGTTCCTGACTTCATCATTCAATACTTTAGCGGTGTAAAACCGCGGTAACGTAAAATAGAATTTACTGCCCGCGCCTAATTTTGAATCAGCCCAGATCTCTCCGCCGTGCCTTTCCACTAATTCCCTGGTAATAAAAAGCCCCAGCCCCAGGCCTTTTCTTTGAATAGCCTCATTTTTGGAAACCTGAGTGAACTTATTAAAAAGTTCGGACAGGTTGTCCTTGGCTATGCCGACTCCCGTATCTATCACCCCTATCCTGACCTTGTTCTCCAATATCTCAAGCTCTATCCTGATACTATCGTTCTGATGCGTAAACTTTATGGCATTGGTCACCAGATTCGAGACTACCTGGTTTATCCTCGCGGCGTCTATAAAGACATTGACTTGTTCCTCGGGCAGGGCATATTTCAAGGTAATGCCGTTTTCCACGGATATTTTCTTGAAATATTCCGAAGAATCAAGCAGTAGCTCTTTTAGGTCGACCAGGGAGTAATGCAATTTCAACGCGCCTCTCTCTATCCTGGATACTTCGAGCAGGTCTTCGATAATACCGTTAAGGCGCCCTATATTATCTTTTGCCTTTGAAAGTATATATTTTTGCTTTTCGCTCAACGGACCGGCTATCCCTTCATAAATAAGCATCACCGCTTCCTTTATGATCGCGAGAGGTGTCCTTAGTTCATGAGAAACCACTGACACAAATTCTGATTTCATATTGTTTAAATCTTCAGCGACTTCCAATTTTTTTTGTATACGCGTGTTCTCTTCCTGCAAGTTAGCGACCTGGACACGGTGGGTTATGTCCCGGGTAATACCGATCAATCCGGTTATCATTCCCCTGTCGTCATACCTTGGTATCTTAGTGGTGCTGACATAATTATCTACACCATCAGGGCGGGTCGCCCTTTCGATCTTATCGATTATAGCCTTGCCTGTCTTCATTACGCGCATATCATCCCTGGACATTAACTTAGCGCGTTCCCTGGGGAAAAAGTCAAAATCAGTCTTACCCACAACCTGGTCAGGCTTAAGCCCCAGGCCTTTAGCATGGGCCTGGTTCACCATGACCAATTTTCCTTCCCTGTCCTTAAAATAAATAACATCAGGGGTGCTATCCATTAACTCGGAAAGGAGCCTGTACCTGTGTTCTAATTCCCTGTAATTTACTTTTTCCGGATTTTTATTTTTTACTTTTATATTTTTCTTCATAACCTTCCACAAGTTCTTTTATGGCTTCCCCTATGCGGTGAAACTCTCCGCGCCGCAACCATTCTTTTTTAAACACGCTTCCTCCAAATGCGACCGCTGAGGCGCCTGACGAAAAAAATAGCCCGATATTATCATTCGTAACTCCTCCGCAGGCAAGAAGTTTTATGTCCTTAAAAGGTCCCTTGATCTCTTTGATATAACCCGGCCCTAAAAATTTAGCGGGAAAAACCTTTACCATTGTAGCGCCCGCTGTCCAGGCATCATATATTTCCTGAGGCGTCATGGCTCCCGGAAAAACAGGGATAGAGTTCTTCGCGCAATATTCAACGATCTCGCGCACAAGTGTAGGCATGACTATAAATGTCGCTCCGCTATCAAGCGCCGAACGCATATCATCCATAGTCAGCACAGTGCCCGCGCCTACCATAAGACGCTTACCGGCTGATTTACGCATTTTGTTGATCAAGCGCGGCGCAGAAGAGGTATTCATAGTGATCTCTATGGTATTCAAACCTGATGAGATGACAGTTTCAGAAAGCGGTTCTATGATATCGGGATCAACGTCACGCAAAATCCCCATTAGAGGCAAGTTGGTAAACTCTTTTAAATTCATAAAATGCCTTATATTACCTTAACTTCACAACAGTGCAATGCACTGTTGTGAAGTTAAGGCTTAATCCAAGGCTGTGTTGAGCAGGCTTTCGTAAAACTCCCTGTAATTCTCTTTCTTATCGCTATTACGCAACGCCATTGCCGCTTTAGGGTGCTCATTGAACATGCCGGCAATGGCATATGGGATAATATAGCCCCACTCTATCTTTTTTCCTAAGGGGATCATCTCGCGCGATATCAGGTCCAGGATAGGCCGTATGTCAAATTTAGGATTTTTCAAAAACCCTATCAATAATTCCAACGGGCAATTTCCCGCGGCGCGGCCAATACCATATATGGTCCCATCCAGATAATTAGCGTCGTGGATAATAGCCTCTATTGTATTGCCGAACGCTAACTGTTGGTTATTATGGCCGTGAAAACCCACTTCCTTGGACTTTAGTATATTTTTAAAAAGTTTGACCAGGCGTTCAGTGGATTCCTGGTAAAGCGCCCCAAAGCTATCCACTATATATACCACATCGACTTTACATTCCTCCTCTATCTGGTGTAAAGCTTCTTCCAGTTCAGGGCCCTGGTCGCGGGATATAGCCATGATATTAATAGTCGTCTCATATCCCTTCTCAGCGAAAATATTAGTCATCGCTATTGCCTTATCCGTGTCTTTAACGTATGCCGCGGTCCTGATCATGTCTATGGGGCTGTCTGATTTAGGTTTTACGGCATCCATATCTACCCGGCCCACGTCAGTCATGACCGCGATCTTTGTATTCGACTCTATGCCGTCTATAACACGTTTTATCTCCTCATCATCGCAGAATTTCCAGGCGCCGAAATCCTTTGAGGAAAAAAGCTCCTTGGAATTCCTATAACCCATTTCCATATAATCCACCCCTGCCAGGGAAACACCCTTATATATTTCGCGGACAAAGCGGCGGTCGAACTGATGGTTGTTTATAAGACCGCCATCGCGGATAGTGCAATCCAATATTTTGATCTTCTCCCTGAACATGTATCCCCCTTTTTTCTGATAGATAAAACTCTATGCTAATTTATCCAATAATTTATTGATCTTGTCAGTAAGAGGCTGGAATTTATCGCCTTTTCGAACCGTTATGTGGCTTTTTTTCTTGCCTTCCGCGCATTCGCCGAGTTCCCTGACTATCCTGTCAAAAGGGCCTACTATCCTATGTGTTATTTTATGGGCCGCGAG
>JAHIUV010000217.1 GCA_018817035.1 Candidatus Omnitrophota bacterium
AGTTCTTTAATACGGGAGAAAATATCAGCGGAAGATAAACTCAGATCAAGCAGTTCCAGGGCTCGCGAAACCGCTTTTTTAGACATCTCCTCATTTTCCTTTTTTCTCCAATTCAGCGCGCGGCTGACTTCGCTCCCGATATTAGCCATTTGCTCGCAAAGCGGCATCTTGCCCCACTTCCCCGCGGCTAAATTTTTATGTTGGACATTCATCGCCTTACCCAATTGTTTACGATTTCAGTTATTTTTTTCCTGGTCTCCTTATTATCAACGCCACGGCTCATATTTCCCTGGGATGGACGGATATTTATCATGGAATCGAATTCGATAAAATCCTCATTTTTGATATCCGGATAAAGGTTAATTCCCCAAAGGTCTCTTTGCTTTGACTCATTTTTTAAAAGCAGGGCTTCCAGGTCGGAATGTAATTCCGCGTCAACGGCAATCGTCCCTTTATCTATGTCCACGACTGCCTTTACAAGGTCACCGAATGTCTCCAGCGCTATTTTTTTCAGTTCATCGATTGATATAGCCTTACCTAATATTTTCATAGCTTTTCTTCACCTCTTCCACGACCTGGTTTATCGTCAGGTTATCCGTATTTACGCGGTGGTCCGCTCTTTTGTAATAAGTCTTTCTTTCATCCAGCAATTCCTCTATCCTTTTTTTTGGGTCAGGGACATTTAAAAGAGGACGGCATGTGTTGCCTTTTGTCCGGTCCAGTATGACATCCGGGGATGCTTCCAGGCAGATAATAATGCTGTTTTTTTTCAGGTTATTGAAATTTTCATCGTCAATTATCGCTCCTCCGCCCGCGGAAATGACCAGTCCGTCCTTTTTCGAGACTTCCCCGATGATTTGCTTCTCTGCCTGCCTGAAATACGGCTCGCCTTTATTCTCGAATATGTCCTTAACGGACATGCCTTCTTTTTTTTCTATAATGGCGTCCAACTCCGCGAATTCACGCCCTAAAATACCGGCAAGCCTTTTCGCGACAACAGTTTTTCCCGTACCCATGAAACCGACCAAGACTATGTTTTTCATAAATTACCTCTTGTTTGATTATAGACCAATTTTTTATTTCTTGCAACGAGAATCAATATACCATAGTATCAAGAACTTTGCTGACGTTATGTCTTCTCGACTATGTCCGCCTCTGGCGGACTCCGCTCGAAGAATATTGTCCTTCGATAGGCTCGAGACTTTGCTTGGGGTTTAATATTGTTCGAGCGAACGCAGTGAGTCGAGAACCGTAATAAAATCTTTGTCAAATAAAAGTCAGCAAACTATTTTACAGTATCCAGTATACTGTTCGAGGCTTAGCCTCGAACAACGCCTTGGATGACATTAATAATACTTGCGCATCATAAGCATATATGTTATGCTTTTTAGAAATATGAAAATCCTATTCAAAATACTTTTATCTGCCGTGATCCTTTTCTCCTCGGCGATTCCGGCGTTTTCCATGGAATTGAACACCAGGGACGAATATCTATTCGACGTAAGAAAGGATGATGGGGATATATATCGAAGTCGTATCTCTCTTGATAAAAAAATAACCGCGCCTGAGGTGGAAATATCCGCTTTTGTGGAGTCCCAATGGAACCTTGATACGGACGAGTGGGAAAAAGTCTTACTTGGGATAGAGGCCGGAAAAACTTTTTGGGAATATCTTTACATGGGGCAATCCTTGCAGCTCATATCAGGCCAGATGCTGGATTATATGGCATTTGATGTAGACAGCGAGTCCTTTGACACTACCACAAAAATCAAGTTAACCCTGCCTATTACGGAATGTTTTTCGTTCTGCGCGTTTGAAGAATACTCCATTAACGTAGCGAAAGGTAGGGATGAAATCAATGAGATAGGGTCTGAAATAATCTACGATCCGGGAAAACTATTTTCCGTCTCTGCTGGTTGGCGGCATACCGATAGGATACATGACTTTGACACAGACTACGCCAGTATGTCTTTATCATTTCACTTCTAAATTATCCAAATAAGACCTGTAATTGCGCTTTGCCTCGGAAACACTGTCTCCGCCGAACTTTTCCAGCATAGCTCCTGCTATGGAAATAGCTGACATTGCCTCTCCGACCACTCCCGCCGCCGGAACAGCACAAACATCAGAACGTTCCGTGGATGCCTTTACAGCCTCTTTAGTAGAGATGTCTATCGTATTCAAGCCTTTCATCAACGTGCTTATAGGCTTCATGTAACCGCGCGCTATTATATTTTCTCCGTTCGAGATACCGCCTTCAATGCCTCCGGCATTGTTTGTCTTCCTATAAAGTCCTTTATCTTTAGAATGGAATATTTCATCGTGCACCTTGGATCCTAACTTCCCTGAAGATTCCATCCCTTCTCCTATCTCAACAGCTTTTACCGCAGGAATAGACATTATAGCCGAAGCAAGCAAAGCGTCCAAGCGCCTGTCTCCCTGGGCGTAAGTGCCCAAACCTACGGGCGCGCCCTCTATTATGACCTCGAATATCCCCCCGAGAGTATCTTGCTTTTCCCGCGCGCTGTCTATTTCCTCTATCATAAGTTTTTCCGAAGCGCTGTCAGCGCAATTCAGTTTAGACTTAGCTATGTTTTTAAGGATATCGTCGAAGCTAAGGCTGGAAGTATGGGACCGGACCCCGCCTATCATCATTACATGGCTCAATATCCGTATGCCGAATTCCTTAAGGAAAAGTTTACATACCGCGCCTATTGCCACTCTCAGCGCGGTCTCTCTCGCGGAAGCCCTCTCAAGCACAGAACGCGCGTCGCCTAAGCCGTATTTCAAAGCGCCCGCTAAATCCGCATGCCCGGGCCTCACGTTTTTCACCTCCGGAAGGCTATCTATTGAAAAATCTTTATTGGCTATAAGGAGGGAAATAGGGCTGCCTATGCTGATACCATGCCTAAGGCCTGACAGTATCCTGGCGCTGTCATCCTCTATCTTCATACGCGCACCCCTGCCATAACCCTGCTGACGCCTCTTTAATTCTCCGTCTATGAAAACATTGTCTATATTCAGCCCGCTGGGCATGCCCTCTAAAATACCTAAAAGCGCCTCTCCGTGCGATTCACCGGCAGTCAAAAATCTTAACATCTAACACCTCCAATAGATACCTGACTTAAAAAAATAAACCATCCAATATCTTATACCCCCATATCATCGCGACAAAACCGGCTATCGATATGTAAGGCCCATAAGGAATTATATCACATTTTTTTGCAAATTTAACATAAAGGCC
>JAHIUV010000218.1 GCA_018817035.1 Candidatus Omnitrophota bacterium
ACTGCAATGCACTGTGAAGTCAAGGCGGATCCTTGGATTTTGTAAATATTTGTGCTATAATTAAAGATATGAATATTGAGAACATGCGAATAATAGATAATTATGTTGGCAGCATTATTTGTTTTTTTCTTTCAGGAATTGACAGAATGACAAGGGGTTTTAAAAGAAAACAAGGGCCTGTTAGAGAGATTTTGGTTATGAAATATTTCGGCATAGGGAGCATTCTTCTTTCAACTCCTATGTTCAGGGCCCTTCGCCAAAAATACCCGAAAGCAAAAATAACTCTTATTACTTTTTACAGCAATAATGAAATTTGTGAAAGACTTGAATTGGCAGATGAGTATCTTTTTTTAAGAAGAGATAGTTTTCGTGTTTTTGCGAGAGATTTGATGAAGTTGTTATTTGAGTTCAGGAAACATAAATTTAGTATAGCCATAGATATGGAGTTCTTTTCCAAGTTCTCAACTATAATTACGTATCTTAGTTTTGCTAGAAGGCGAGTAGGTTTTTATTTGAGGAACGAACCCAGAACGCTACTTTATACAAACCCTATTTCTTTTAATTATTATAAACATGTCACTGAAGTATTTTTAGCTTTGGCAAGAGAAGTGGGTGCAGATACCAAAGATATGAGTCTCCCTAAGATGAATATCTATAATGTAGAAAGAGATTTTGTTGGTCAACTTTTCTGTGATCATAAAATAGAGAAAAAAAAGAAAGTTATTATAAATGTCAATGTTGGAGAGATGTGTATAGAGAGACGCTGGCCAAAAGAGAATTTTATAAACTTATTAAATTTATTATCTAAATATCCAGATATAAGTTTTTTATTCATTGGCGGAAGAGATGACTACAATTATGTACGAACTATTATTGCTTCTTTAAGTAAGAAAGATATAATTATTAATTTAACGGGTGAGACTAGTTTAGGTCAATTATTAGCATTATTTGAGAACTGTGATTTATTTATTACGAGTGATAGCGGCCCATTACATTTAGCCGAACTTTCAGATATAAAGACTATTTCTTTCTTTGGCCCGGAAACTCCCATACTTTATGGCCCTAAGGGGGATAACCACACCATGTTTTATAAAAATCTATATTGTAGCCCCTGCTTAAACGCTTGTAATGTAAAAAAAGCTATGTGTGGAAATAAAAGATGTTTTGAAGGTAATAATAAGTGTCTGCATCAGATTAGTGTCAAAGAAGTGTTCGATAAAGCAAAAGAATTATTAGGTTTTTGACCCTACCCCCAAAAACTGGACGCTTTACAAGTTGAGCCTTCCAATGTAAAACAGTAGCTACAAGCTACGAAGGGAGGCTCATAATGGCACGTAAGCGCTTCACAGAAGAACAGATCATAGGTATCTTAAAAAAGCACTCTCAATGCGCGAAGATATCGGACTTATCACGTGAGATCAATATTTCAGAGACAACGATTTACAAATGGATAGCGAAGTTCGGCGGCATGGAAGTATCTGATGCAAGACGTTTAAGGAGCTTAGAGGATGAGAACAGGCGTTTAAAACATATCGTAGCGGATCAGACGCTCGATATACAGGCATTAAAAGCCCTTAACTCAAAAAACTTCCTAAGCCCAAAGTAAAGCGGCAGGCCGCTCTTAAGCTAAAAGAGCGCTTTGGGCTGAATACATCAATTAACGGTGAAAGAGTAACAAGGATCCTTGATTGGCTTATAGTGACAAGGGGCTGCCCGGAAGTGATAACCACTGATAACGGTCCAGAGTTCGCGGGCAGAGCTCTTGACCGGTGGGCGTACAACAATAATGTCAAACTTGATTTTATAAAGCCAGGTAAGCCGATACAGAACGCTTTTATCGAGTCATTCAACGGAAGATTAAGGCATGAATGTCTGAATCAGCATTACTTTGTAACGCTCGAAGAAATAAAAACTATTATTGAAAACTGGAGAAAGGAGTATAATGCATTCAGGCCTCATGGATCATTAAAAGGCTTAACGCCTGAAGAATTCAGGAAGGCATGGAAAGAACAAAAACAACAACCAAAAACACCGGAAATTCAATTTACA
>JAHIUV010000219.1 GCA_018817035.1 Candidatus Omnitrophota bacterium
AAAATAGTTTGCTGACTTTTGAATATTTCAAACAATATTCTTCGAGCGTAGCCCCAAGCTTTATGTTCTCGACAAGCTCGAACAATATTGTCAGGGGCGAAGTCGAGAAGTTTCAAAGTCAGCAGAGTTTGTTGCAATATCAGATTTTTTGCAGTCTTGAACCCTACCCTTATCTGTGTTATACTGAGCCTATCATGAGTATAAGAGACTTCATTAAGAGGAATTACCGGCATTTTAACTCTGCTGTCGTGCTGGATGCTTCTGAGGCTTGGGTAAAGCATCTTAAGTCAGGGAACAAGATGTTTTTATCCATGGCAGGGGCTATGAGTACAGGTGAGATAGGGCTTTCGCTTGCTGAGATGATAAGGAAAGACAAAGTCCATGGCATGTGTACTACAGCGGCTAACCTGGAAGAAGATCTTTTTAACCTGGTTGCCCACAGCCATTATAAGAGAATACCTAATTATAGGGAATTATCCCCTCAGGAAGAACTGGACCTAAGGAATAAACACCTTAACCGCGTTACTGATACGTGTATTCCTGAAGAAGAGGCTATAAGGCGCCTGGCGAAAAAGATATATCCTTTATGGGAAGAGGCTGATAAGAAAGGAAAGAAGTTTTTTCCTTATGAATATTTTTACCAGGCAATAAAAAGCGGCGCGTTGAAAGAGTTTTACGAGATAGATCCTAAAGACAGCTGGGTCATTGCCGCGTGCGAGAAGAACATACCTGTGTTTACCCCCGGATGGGAAGATTCGACTCTTGCTAACGGAGTCGTAGCAGAGTATAAGGCAGGACGTTTCAAGAACCTTGATTTCATAAAGAGCGGGCTTGAGCAGATGGATTTTCTGATAGACTGGTATCTTGAAAATACGAAAAACACTTCAATAGGGTTTTTCCAGATAGGCGGGGGTATTGCCGGTGATTTTCCGATATGCGTTGTACCGCTTATAAGGCAGGACATGAGTAAAGATTGTAAGGTCTGGGGTTATTTTTGCCAGATAAGCGATTCCACCACTTCTTATGGCTCTTATAGCGGAGCGGTCCCGAATGAGAAAATAACCTGGGAAAAATTAGGCGTCGACACTCCCAGGTTTATAATAGAATCAGACGCGAGTATAGTTGCGCCACTTGTATTTCAGTATGTGCTGGAGAGTGTTTAATTATGGCGCTTGTATTCGGAGGCCCTGAGAATAAGTTTACATCCCCTGATGAAGCAAAAGTAGTGGTCTTGCCTGTCCCTTACGGGAAAACCGTTAGTTACCGCAAAGGCACAGAGAACGGCCCTGCCGCGATATTGGAAGCTTCAGACAACCTGGAACTCTTCGACGAAGAACTTAATAAAGAAATCCACCTTATAGGCATAAATACAGCGCCTTTATTAAAGGTAAGTAATCTAAAATCAGAGGCCATGATAACTGCTGTAGAAAAAAGTGTTGCGGATATTCTGCGCCTGGATAAAATGCCTGTTGTTTTGGGCGGAGAGCATGCTGTCACGATAGGAGCGGTGCGTGCGGCAAAAGAAAAATTTAACGACCTGTCTATCTTATATTTTGACGCGCACAGTGACCTCAGGGATAGTTATGATGGCAATAAATACAGCCATGCCTGCGTGGCGAGAAGGCTCCTGGAAATAGCTCCTGTTGTCGCGTCAGGTATCAGGAGCCTGAGCAGGGAAGAGCATGAATTCGCGTTAAATAATAAAGGCGTAAAAATAATAAAAATGCATGATATGATAAAAAACCATGACTGGCAGAATACAGTAAAGGATAGCCTTTCAAAGAATATCTATATAAGTATAGACCTGGATGTATTCGACCCGTCGATAATGCCGTCAGTCGGCACTCCTGAACCAGGAGGCATGCATTGGCATGGATTCCTGGAGGCAATACGTAATATTATATCCGGAAAGAACGTAGTGGGTTTTGACGTAGTGGAACTTTGCCCAATAAAAGATATGGTAGCGCCTGATTTCATGGCGGCAAAATTAATATATAAGATCCTGGGATATATATTTCCCTAATTAGGGGACGTCCCAAAAGGGGACACCCCACATTATAATAAATTAACTTAGGCTTAGTGGGGTGTCCCCTTTTGGGACGTCCCCGATAACGCGATAACGATATGAAAATTATTTTAGCTTCGGTATCAAAGAGAAGATCAGCCATACTTTCCTCATGCGGCATACGGCATAGTGTTGTCAAAAGCGGCATAGAGGAAGATATGAGAGGGAAATCTCCGGTCAATATTGCCGTAAAGAATGCCTGCCTTAAAGCAAAAGCTGTGTCTGAAAAAATAACCTCAGGCTATGTAATAGGCGCCGATACTGTGGTGCTCTTAGGTAGAACCATAATAGGTAAGCCCCGTGACGCTGCTCACGCGAAGAAAATGCTTAAGGGCATGTCCGGGAAAACTATTTCAGTATATACAGGCCTTTGTGTTATAAACAGCGTAACCGGGAAAAAAGTTTCCGGTTATGAAAAGACCGGGGTCAAAGTAAAGAAAATAAAACCTTCTGAAATATTGAAATATTTTAAATTACTCGGTCCTTATGATAAAGCAGGAGGATTTTCAATAGAAGGTGTCGGCTCTTTTATATTTGACGATATAAAAGGGTCTTATTTTAACGTGCTGGGATTGCCTACGGCTAAATTAAGTGATATGTTCAGGAAACTCGGAACAGATATTTTGAAGAGTGTAAAATGATAAAACTTATTATTTTAATTACAGGCGTGCTTTTTGTTTCAGGATTATGTTCTATGGTCGAGGCGGCTATATTGAGTTTGCCGCTTGTAAAAGCAAGGATATTGTTTGATAAAAAACGCAAAGGTTCAAACGACCTGTTAGTGATCAAAGAGAATATCCATATCGCGATCGCTACGATAGTTGTCCTGAATAACTCTGTAAACATAATAGGCGCTATATTCGTGGGTCGCGAGGCGTTAAAGATATTCGGTAATGAATGGCTCGCTATAACGTCGGCGATCCTTACGTTTTTGATAATAGTCGTATCAGAGGTGATACCTAAGACTATAGGAGAATACCATAAAGTTGCTATTTCTCTTTCGAGCGCAAAGGCATTGAGAATTATAATATGGTTTTTTAGGCCCTTAGTGCAGATGCTGGTATTGGCAACGAGCGCGTTTAGAAAAGGTTCAACTGTCCCGAAAGTCACGGAGGAAGAAATAAAGGCTATGCTGCGTCTTGGGAGAGACGCGGGCACAGTTGAAGTAGATGAGGAGAAACTTTGTAACAAGGTCTTTAAGTTAAACGACCTCAGGGCTATCCATATAATGAAGCCCATAGACCAGATCTATGCTTTGCCCGCGAATAAGACATTGGCAGAGCTAAAAGAATCAATACTAAATTCACAATATAGCAGGATAGCTGTTTATGACAATGATGTTTCGAAAATAATAGGAATATGCCAACAGAGAGTATTGCTGAGGGAGATAGCCAAGGACAATTACGAGGCAAAGTTAAGCGATTTTATGACACGGCCTATATTTGTCAGCGAGAATGAAAAATCCGATGACCTTCTTACCAAGTTCCAGGCATACCACCAGCACCTTTTCATAGTCCAGGATAAATCAAAAAAGAACATAGGTATCGTTTCCATGGAGGATGTGCTGGAAGAACTCTTTGGGGAGATCTACGACGAAAAAGATAAAGTGGCTTAGTTCGCGAGCGTTGCTTTTCTTACCTTATCCGCAGTTTCTTCGCCTATTATTTTTTCCACTATCGCTAAACTAAAAGCAAGTGCCGTCCCTGTGCCGCGGCTTGTGATCACGTTTCCGTCTGTTACCACATTATCCGTGACATAAGTAGTGCTTTCCTCGAAATGTTTCTGCATCCCGGGAAAACAAGTGGCTTTTTTATTCTTGAGGATACCTATAGGAGCCAGTACCATTGCCGGAGCCGCGCATATAGCGGCTATTATTTTTTTATCCTTGTTCATTGTTTCTATGAGTGCCTGCACTTTTTCGGAACATCCAAGATGCGTAGCGCCTGGCATTCCGCCGGGGAAGATACATATATCAAAGTCACTTCCCGCAGTGTCTAATTTTACATCCGCGGAAACGGTTATCCCGTGAGAACCCTGCACACTAAGGTCATCAAGCCCCGCCACAGTTGTTTCTATGCCCGCGCGTCTTAATATGTCTATAACTGTCACAGCCTCTATTTCCTCAAAACCTTCAGCCAATACGATAATAGCTTTTTTAGACATGCGAACCTCCTTAAGTTATGCTGATTAACATTTTATACATGGAATCGCTCCTTGGCAATGATTTTATGTTATTTAGCGTAACTAGTGAGGCACTATGTCATTGCGAGCGAAGCGAAGCAATCTCTGAGATTGCTTCGCTTCGCTCGCAATGACATAAGCAGAAAATCTTGGTAATCGATAAGTTAACGGGTAGTGTATATCAATATTGTTCGAGCGAGCCGACAAATATTCTTCTCGACTATGCCCCGTTCCAAATTTAAAATTTGGAACGGGGCAAGCTCGAAGGATATATGTCGGTGAGTCGAGAACCGCAGGAAGGGGCCTTTTATTTTACCTTGACAGAGATACGATTTGTGTTAAACTAAAAATGTAGTTCAATAGAATATATCGCGCGACTGGTGTTTTGTACATGGGAAACCATGGGGGAGCGCGGGACAAATAGTCTAAGAGTAAACCGTACACCTGGGTTTTTAACCCAGGTTTTTTGTTTTTGTCCCGCACCTTTTTAATATTAATTAGTTAGGAATATATAAAAGGTGCGGGATTAAATTCGCACAGTGACTTATGTTCATTCGCTTCGCTCGTTTCATAAGTCACGTGCTCATTTAAGGAGGCCAGCATGTTTACACGAGGCAGATGGGATAAAACAATAGATATAAGGGATTTTATAAACCGTAATTACACGCCTTATGACGGGGATGAGTCTTTCTTGTCAGGGCCTACGGCGCGCACGAAAAAGCTCTGGGAAAAGTGCTTAAAGCTTTTTGAGAAAGAGCGAGAACAAGGCGGGGTGCTGGATGTTGACGTGTCCACTGTTTCAACGGTGACAAGCCACGATGCCGGATATGTGGATAAACGCCTTGAGATCATAAAAGGCCTGCAGACAGACGCGCCTCTCAGGAGAGCGATAAAGCCTCTTGGCGGCATACGCGTGGTGGAAAAGGCATGCGAAGATTATGGTTATAAACTTGATAAAAGAATAAAAGACATTTACCTTAAATACAGGAAGACCCATAACGACGCTGTCTTTGACGCTTATACGGAGGATATTTTAAAAGCAAGGCGTTCAGGACTTATTACGGGACTGCCGGATAACTATTCAAGAGGAAGGATCATCGGTGATTACAGGAGGATAGCGCTTTACGGCATAGACAGGTTGATGGAATCCAAAAAGAATTACAAAAAATTGCTCGAGGAATATTCCACGCAGGAAGCCCTGCAGTTACGCGAAGAAATAGCGGAGCAGATAATTGCCCTGGAAGATATTAAGGCACTGGGAAAGATATATGGTTTTGACATATCAGTGCCCGCGAAGGACGCGAAACAGGCGATACAATGGACTTATTTCGGTTACTTAGCCGCGGTAAAAGAACAGGACGGCGCCGCGATAAGCTTAGGCAGTGTGGGAAACTTTTTCGACGTATATATACAGCGTGACCTTGCATCAGGCACGTTGACAGAAGAAAGCGCGCAGGAACTGATAGATGATTTTGTAATAAAAATGCGGCTCGTAAGGCACTTGCGCCCAAAGTCATACGCTGAGATATTTGCCGGGGACCCTATCTGGATCACTGAAAGTATAGCCGGTATAGGCATAGACGGAAGGCATAAAGTCACAAAGACCTCTTACAGGTTAATGCAGACACTTTTTAACCTTGGGCCTTCGCCTGAACCAAACCTTACCATATTATGGTCTAACCGCCTGCCGGAAAGCTTTAAGAAGTTTTGCGCTTACGCCTCTATAAAGACAAGTTCCATCCAATACGAGAATGACGACCTTATGAGGATGATAGGCGGGGATGATTACAGTATATCCTGCTGTGTGTCGCTTCTTAAGAACGGAAGCGAAATGCAGTATTTCGGGGCAAGATGTAACCTGGGAAAAGTCCTTTTATACGCCCTTAATGAAGGCAGGGATGAAATAACCGGAGAAACAATAGTCCCTGACATACCTCCTTTAAAGTCAAACCCTTTGGATTTCGCGGAGGTGAAAGAAAGGTTCCACCAGACATTGAGGTGGACTGTAAATACATACGTGGAAGCCCTGAACATCATCCATAGCATGCACGATAAATATTATTATGAGAGAGCGCAGATGGCGCTTTTAGACAGTGAATTGACCCGCTACATGGCATTCGGCATCGCCGGCCTTTCCGTAGTCGCGGATTCGCTTAGCGCGATACGATATGCCAAGGTCATGGCAGTGAGGAATAAAAAAGGG
>JAHIUV010000220.1 GCA_018817035.1 Candidatus Omnitrophota bacterium
CGCCACACAACCTGAAGCGGTAAACATAAGCGCTTCATCATATCCTGAATTAATAGCTTCTATCTTCGCCATGATGTTATTAAGATAATTAAGGCTTTTTATCTGCGGATTCAGCGCTTCCGGAGTATTCCTGGGCGTAGGTACTGTGATCAGGCTCAGGCCGTCTTTATATAATTTCTCAGGATAAAGCTGGATCTTATCAGTAATTATTATTATCGAAGGGGCCTTGCATTTCCTCGGGTCAAGCCCAAGGTCACCGACACCTCTTGTCACGATAAGCCTTATATAAGCGTCGTCCAGGTCATTGAATTTAAGCGTGTCGACAACAGCCTTTATCATGTCCTTTTTCGAGATCCCGATATCCAGCATGATCGCGTGAGCAGACTCATACAGCCTGTCAATATGCTCGTTCAGCTTAAAAACCAGGCGTCCGTATGAACGTATACCTTCGAAGACGCCATCGCCGTACAGAAGTCCGTGATCAAAAACAGAGATCTTCGCTTTCTCTTTGTCAAAATATTCACCATTGATGCAGACTTTTGTGCTCATACTATCCTCCCGTCTTTCATTTCTAAAACCTTATCCGCCCTTTTAGCTATCTCCATATCATGAGTAACTATAATAATGGTCGTGTTATTTTTATTGTTTGACCTGAATAAAATATCAAGTATCTCCTGTCCCATCTTTGAATCAAGATTCCCCGTAGGCTCGTCGCACAAAAGCAGGTCAGGATCATTCACGAGAGCGCGCGCTATCGCCACTCTCTGTTGTTCGCCTCCGGAAAGTTCTCCGGGCCTATGACTTAACCTATCGGCAAGCCCGACCTCTCTTAGTAATCCCTCTGCCTTTTTTCGTGGATCCTTTATCGCTGATGTTGTGTTGCGTCCCGCTATAAGCATAGGCATAAAAGCGTTTTCCAGGGCCGTGAACTCCGGCAGTAAATGATAAAACTGAAAAACAAATCCTATTTTTTTATTCCTTACCTGCGCTCTTTTATTTTCGCGCAGCGCGTAAAGATCTTCTTCGCCCAGAAAAACCTTTCCGGAGCTGGGTTTATCCAGGCCTCCCAAAATATGTAAAAGCGTAGACTTGCCCGCGCCCGAAGGGCCCTGTATCGCGATAGTCTCGCCTTTGGCAGTCAGCAAGTCAATACTATTCAATACCGACAGGTCTTTCTTGCCGTCCCTGTATATTTTAGAAACATTCTCAGCTCTAAGCATAATCAAGTGTTCGAGGCTTAGCCTCGAACAAATTTTATTCGTACCTTAACGCCTCTACCGGTTCCAGGCGCGCGGCCTGCCACGCCGGATAAATGGTCGAGACCAAGCTTATAAAAATAGCCGCTATTATAACTGTCCCGGCGTCCATTATATTCAGATCCACCGGGAGCCTATCCATATAATAAATATCATTGGGTAGTTTTACAAACTGGTAAGTCTTTAAGAGATAACAGAGGATAAATCCTCCGGCAGCCCCCAGCGCGGTTCCGAGAAAACCTATAAAAAATCCATTCAATATAAAAACATTACGTATCGTGGCGTTAGATGCCCCTATTGATTTTAAGATGCCTATGTCCTTTGTCTTTTCGGTCACCATCATTATCAGGGTGCTTACTATATTGAAGCACGCTACAAGCACTATGAGCGCCAGTATCACGAACATGGTTATTTTTTCCAGCTTCAAAGCGCTAAAAAGATTTTTATTCAGGTCAGACCAGCTCCTGGCCCAATAATTAAACCCGATCAACGACTGGATCTCATCCCTTATTTCATCAGCCTTATACGCGTTGTCTACCTTGACGCCTATACCCCCTGCCATATCGCCGATCGCGTAAAACTCCTGTGCCGCGCCAAGGTTCGTAAACATAAGGTTCATGTCATAATCGAACATACCGGAATTAAATATACCCGCCACTTTAAAAAGCTTTGGCCTTGGGTTCGCGGCTGATATCAAAGAAATCTCGTCGCCCAGCGTAAGGTTCAACCTCCACGCCAGCTCTTTACCGATCATCACACCATTATTTTTAAGATCAAACGTGCCTACCGTCAGATATTTTTCTATATTAGTAACGTACTTTTCCTTCTCAGTATCGATGCCCCGGAAAATTATGCCCGTGACCTGGTCCTTTTGCTTGATCAATGCCTGGCCGTTCACGAAAGGCGCGGCAGCTATAACATGCGGCAGGGCACTGACTTTCTCCGCGAGAGCCTCATAATCAGCGATGCCGCCTTCTTTTTCTATTATAACATGGGAATTCGTGCCTACTATCTTATCGCGCAGGTCATTATCAAACCCGCTCATAACAGCCAGGACAACAATAAGCGCCATCACCCCCACTGCTACTCCGGCTATGGAAATGAAACTAATGATCGATATAAATCTTTCGCGCCGTTTTGAAATAAGATATCTAAAACTGATCCATAATTCATATCGCATAATAGCCTTCAGCTATATTATAATTCCGGTTTTAATTGCGGGAACAAAATAACATCCCTTATAGACGGCTGATTCGCCAAAAGCATCACGAACCTGTCTATGCCTATTCCTAAACCGCCTGCCGGAGGCATTCCGTATTCCAGCGCCCGCAGGAAATCCTCGTCGATCTTCTTAACACCCTCATGCCCCGCGAGCTGATCCTTAAGTCTCTTTTCCTGTTCAATGGGATCGTTCAATTCTGAATACGCGTTGGCGATCTCCATGCCGCCTATAAAAAGTTCAAACCTGTCGGTCAAGAGAGGATTGTCCTTTTTTCTTTTTGCCAGAGGACAGAGTTCGGCAAACAGGTCAACCACAAAAATCGGCTTGTCTTTTGTTTCCGGCGCCAGCATTTCTGAAATAATATTCACTATCTGCGAGCGCGTAATATCCTTGCCTTTAAAATCCATGCCTTTTTTCTTCAGTTTCTCTATCCAGACTTCGGCAGGATCATCCGGATTTATGTCAAATTTTTTCTTTATCTCCTCGGCAAAAGACCATCTCGGCCACGGCGTGGAAAGATCGATATCTTGGTCTTTGAATTTTATATTCAGCCCGCCCAGCGTCTCTTTCGCGACATGGCTGAATATCTCCTCTGTCAAACGCATCATCCCCTCACAATCCGAATATGCCTCGTATATCTCGACCATTGTAAATTCAGGATTATGCCTGACAGATATACCTTCGTTCCTAAAATTCCTATTGAGTTCATAAACTTTATCAAACCCTCCGACAAGAAGCCTTTTAAGATGTAATTCTGGAGCAAGCCTTAAGAACAGGTCCGCGTCCAACGCTTTATGATGCGTCTTAAAAGGTTCTCCGGCGGCGCCGCCCGCGAGAGAATGCATCATAGGGGTTTCGACCTCCAGAAACCCTTTTTCATCTAAAAACTGCCTGATTTTAGAGATAATCGCGCTGCGCAATTTAAAAACCTTACGCACGTCCTCATTTACTATCAGATCGACATATCGCTGGCGGTATCTGACCTCTACGTCTTTCAGTCCATGCCATTTTTCAGGTAAAGGCCTTAAGCCTTTTGCCAGGATAGTTATCTCCTGGGTATTGATAGTAAGCTCACCTGTCCTTGTCTTAAATATCTCCCCCTTTACCCCTAATATATCTCCAATATCTAATCTTTTAAATATATTATTAAAAACATCCATCCCTATAACGTTTGCCTTTACGTAAACCTGGACCTTTCCGCTGGAATCCCTGAGGTCCAAAAAAGCGCTCTTCCCGTGTTCGCGAAAAGCAGTGATCCTGCCGGCAGTCTCAACCTTATCCCCTTCTTTAACGTCTTTGATAAAATCGCCTATATCGCGGGATTTATTAAAACTCCTGCCATACGCGTCAACACCTATCTCCTTTAACGCGTTCAACTTATCAATTCTCTGTTGCACAAATTCATTAATGTCTTCCACTGGATACACCCCTTCCTTCTTTGGGCAATTATATCCCATATGCATTATAGTGTCAATTAGAAATAAAGGGAAAGTCGCAATGGGTGAGTTATCAGGGGTAGTGTATATCAATATTGTTCGAGCGAGTGAAACGAGTCGAGAACTCTCTGAGCGTGCTTCTCGACTTCGTCCCGATACTTCGGGACTCCGCTCGAAGAATATTGTCCTTTGACGAACTCGGGGCCTTGTCTTAAAAATATCGTTCGAGTCCCTCGACTTCGCTCGGGATAAACTCAGTGAGTCGAGAACAGCAACAAAGCCTCAGTCATGCAAAAGTCAGCAAACTATTTTACACCATCCCGAACGGTCGAAACAATCTCTATATGAGATCCTTTATTATCCCCCTAAGTTCTCAATGTCAGCCAAATCTTGGTATCTGCCGCTGCTTTTTTTATTCCTCTTTAAATCTTTAAGTGATATAAAATTTATTTCTATGCCGCCTATCTTTACCGTTTCCTTATTCCTGTAACACTCGGAAAACTCAACACCGTCTATAGATGTTAAAAATTCTATACGCAAGGGCGGGTTGCCCATACGTATGTTTTTATTTTTTTCCAAGAACAAGCCTTCCTTCAATTCCGGCGTATCTAACCCAAACTCCTTAAGTGTCTCGACTATTTTCCCGGCGTTATCTTTTGAAACGGCAATCCAGATATCCATATCTCCGGTAGCACGGGGATATCCGTAGAAAGCAACAGCATAACCTCCTATGACCAGATACTCAACTCTTTTTGAGTTTAGTAACTTTAAGAGTTCTCTGAAGTCTTGCGGTAGACTGATCATAACCAAACACAACCTTTCTTAATTGTTCCAAGGCTGCGATTCTTTCAAGATATGTTTTTTTTATCCAGTAGGCATAATCGCCCTTGTCACTGATTGAAGTAACCTTAAAAACTGTTTTATCCATGGTTTTATTATACCATATTTTTTATATTATTAAAAATGTTTTAAACCGGAAAGGTAATCGGTGAGTTAACCGGAAAACGCATCAATATTGTTCGAGCGACCCGCCTCAGGCGGGGAGTCAAGAACCGTAATAAAATCTTTGTCAAATAAAAGTCAGCAAACTATTTTACACTATCTAAACCAGGAAAGTAATCGGTGAGTTAACTGGAAAACGCATCAATATTGTTCGAGCGACCCGCCTCAGGCGGGGAGTCGAGAACCCTAAGAGAAGCCTTATGTTACCCCTGACAACAACTCACTAGTTACTTGTTTTGGAAATTATGAAGTTTAATAATGGCGGTTTTGTGGCCTGTTATGAATAAATTTGCGCTGTTTTCTTCTACTGCGTCTACTATCCTGCCATACGAATCTATAAAACACGAGTAGCCTGTATTCGCGCAGCGGACGATTGGAACACGGTTTTCTATAGCCCTAAAAACCGAGCCTGCGGTATGCTGGTAAGCGGCACCGCTTTTTCCATACCAGGCGTCATTAGTAATAACTATCAGGAATCGCGCTCCGTTTTTTACAAACTCCCTGGACATGCGAGGAAACATATCTTCAAAACAGATTAGGGTGGCAAACTTAATATCTCCGCTGAAGGCTCGAGGCTCGAGGCTAAAGGCTGAATATTCCTTCCCTGCCGTGAATTCCCCTAATACGCCCAGGACCAGATCGTGTAATATTGGAATTTTGTCTGAAAAAGGCACGTATTCGCCGAATGGCACCAGGTGGATCTTGTCATATTGGCCTGCTAGCTCTCCTGTTTTCGAGATCAACAAAGCGCTGTTAAAATTCTCAAAACCCTTTTCAGTATTAGTTCCTAACAATATCGGTATTCTTACGTTCTTCGCTAAACCTATAACCCTGTCCGTCAGGTCTTTATCGCTAATAAAAAATCCGGGGAAAGATGTCTCGGGCCAGACTATCAGGTCAGGCTTGTCAAAAGCCGAAAGCCTTGTCAGGTCAATGTATCTGGAGATTATAAACTCAGTCTCATCAGGATCCCATTTTAAGCCCTGGGGAATATTTCCCTGTATTACCGAAACTTTAACGCTATCCCCTTCTGCCTTTTTATCAAGTTTGATTTCCCCATATACAAACACCATCAGAAGGATCAGCGCGGCGAACATTATTTCCCTAAACGATCTCTTGAATGCCTTGTATACGGCAATATTGACCAGCATGATCACGAATGAAACTCCGAACACTCCGGAGATATCCGCGATCTGGATCAGCGATATATTTTTATACTGAGTATACCCTAATGACGCCCAGCCAAATCCGGTAAAGAGATGAGACTGGAGCCATTCAAGGCATGTCCAAATAATTGGAATGAAGAATATGGTGAAGGGTGAAGGGTAAAGGGTGAAGGCAAATTTGTTAAACAGAAATCCAAATATCCCGAAGTAGAGCGCTAAATATAGGCATAAAATTATCAAACCGACAGAAGTAACATGATAAAGCCAGTACAGCACACCAAGATAAAATATAAATCCACAGGAATAGGCTATCCAAAAAGACTCCTTCGAAGACTTCTTCTGAAGCGCGAAAAAAAGAGGAACAAAGCCGACAAATGCGTAAAAACTAGAACTAAAATTAAAGTTAGGAAAGGAAAAAACTAAAAGTAAACTGGAAAAAAAAATAAGGAAGGTATATTTTCTCATTAATTAATATTCTATCATTACAAACATTTTAAGAAAAGGTAAATATTTGTAAAATTTTCTTCTTTGTCCATGAATCACCCTCTCTATCATAACAACTGGATAACTTATCTTCAAAAAATAGAGCATTAACAACATTTTTAATCTTTTAAAAATTTAAATATCGTTGTTGACAAATCAAAACAAAGCATAACAATGAATAATATGCCTAAATGTAAAATAGAAGGGTGTAAGAAATTTACAAGATACAAAATAACAAAAGAGGTCTATTGTTCTATGCATTTGGCCCGGATTAAACGCCACGGACATCCAGGACTCCAGACAGGTTTTCATAAATTAGAAAAATTGCCGCATCAAGTTGTTGATGATTTTATCCGTAAAAATTGCAAAAGGCTGCTTGACAAAGAAATATCTAAAGAATTGGTCAAAAGAGGATTTAAAAAAGCTACTCCATGGATAGTAAGATACCGTAGAAGAAAATTAGGAATTAAAAAATATCTCAGCGGCGAAATAAAAAAGCATAAAGCATGGGTTCGCATGCAAGCTATAAAAAAATATGGAAATAAATGCGAATTATGTGGATTTAAATTAATTGTTGAAAGTCATCACATTTTACCTAAGAACAAGGGTGGTTTGCACGAAATTGATAATTTAATGGTACTTTGTCCTAATTGTCATGCACTTATTACCAGAGGACATCTTGATTTAAAGAGCAGAAAAGATATTCGTAATGCTCGAAATAAACTTGTTAAATTACTAAAATCTTCCTATCCATATTTTGGATAACAACATTTTTTATATTTTAAGCGTTTTCCGGTTTTATCATTTATTTTTCCGCATGGACATGGGTCATTCCTTCCCACTTTAGGGCCTTCGGATTGAAGGCTTTCCGCGCGAAATTCCGGTAAATCACGGGACGACGCGGACGGTTCAGGCCTACGCCCTGACATCGGCGCGATCTCATCGTGCACGAATTTTTTAGGCGTGGACTGGAACACAGGCTTGATCTCTGCCTGTTCCCTAACCGCCTGAACCTTAAATAAAAACTCTACTGTTTCGTCCTTGACAGCGTCTATCATCACCATGAACATATCATAACCTTCGTGTTGATATTCAACCAGCGGGTCGCGCTGGCCATACGCCCTCAGGCCAATGCCCTCCCTCAGGTTATCCATAGCGTGCAAATGATCTTTCCATTTCGTGTCGATCACCTGCAGCATGATCATCTTTTCTATATGCCTTAAAAGGCCCGGTTCCATATTTTTTTCTTTTTCTTCATACGCTGATATTACCATGTCAACCAGATATCCGATAATAGCGTCCTTGTTTTTCCCTTCGATAGCATCTTCCACGCCCTGGATTCGGATATTAAACTTTGACCAAAACCACTCGGTAAACTCCGTATATTTCCAATCAGCCCTGCTTATCTCTTCGTTAAAATACAGGTCTATAACAGTACCTATAATCTCCTCTATTATCTCGTGTATATGCTCCTTTATGTTTTCGCCGAGCAAGATATTTTTTCGCTCTTCGTATATGACCTCTCTCTGTTTATTCATCACATTGTCATACTCAAGGACGTGTTTTCGTATGTCAAAATTATGCTGTTCCACTCTTTTCTGCGCGACCTCGATCGCTCTGGTCACCAGCGGGTGTTGTATATCCTGGCCTTCTTCTATGCCCAGGCGTTCATAAATAGATGATATCCTGTCGGAACCAAAAAGCCTCATCAAGTCATCCTGCAAAGATATATAAAATCTGGACGAACCCGGGTCTCCCTGCCTGCCTGAACGTCCGCGCAGCTGGTTATCCACGCGGCGGGATTCATGGCGCTCTGTACCGATGATATGAAACCCCCCGAGAGCTATAACCTTTTCGCGATCGTCCTTTACTTTTTCTTTTGCCTCGGCAAGTAATTTATTTACTTCTTCCTCAGTGACATCTTTAGGGCCAAGGCCTTTTGCCTTTAGCCAGTCATTCACCATGAAATCAGGATTTCCGCCGAGTACTATATCAGTGCCGCGGCCCGCCATGTTAGTAGCTATGGTAACCGCTTTAAACCTGCCTGCCTGCGCGATAATATTCGCCTCCATCTCATGATATTTCGCGTTCAACACATTATGCGGTATACCGCGTTTTTTCAAAAACGAGCTCAGGCGTTCGGATTTCTCTATGGAGATCGTACCGACAAGAACAGGCCTGCCTTTAGCGTACAGGCCTTCTATCTCAGCGCATACGGCGTCGAATTTTTCCTTCTCAGTCCTGTAGATTATGTCGGGATGGTTCGTCCTGGCCATAGGCTTATTAGTAGGCACTGCCACGGTATCCAATTTATAGATATGACTAAACTCATTCGCCTCTGTCATTGCCGTGCCTGTCATGCCGGCTATTTTTTTATACATCCTGAAATAATTCTGGAACGTAACAGTAGCCAGCGTCTGGTTTTCCCTCTCTATTTTCAGCCCTTCCCTTGCCTCGACCGCCTGATGAAGCCCGTCTGACCACCTTCTGCCGGGCATCAGCCTGCCTGTAAATTCGTCGACGATAATAACCTCCCCCTCTTTCACCACATAATCAACGTCCTTCTCGAAAAGATTGTGGGCCTTAAGCGCCTGTATCATATGATGGCGATATTCCATCGTACTCATCTCATGCATATTTTTAATGCCGAGTATTTCCGCGGCTTTTGATTCGCCTTCCTCGGTCAGGTGGGCGGTATGCGCTTTTTCATCAACGATATAGTCGTACCCCGTCGAGAGGTCTATACCTTTAAATTTCGCGTCGATCTCTTCTTTCTCCAGTATTATGCGGCCTTTGAGGCGCGGCACGATCTTATTACAGATATAATATTTATCCGTAGATTCTTCCGACGGCCCTGAGATGATCAGCGGAGTACGCGCCTCGTCTATAAGTATGCTGTCGACCTCATCTACTATCGCGTAGTGAAGCTCCCGCTGGACCATGTGTTCTTTCCTGGCAACCATGTTGTCGCGTAAATAATCAAAACCAAACTCGTTGTTAGTGCCATAGGCGATGTCGCTGGCATAAGCCATCTGCCTCAATTCAGGCCCCATGTCATGTTGTATGACCCCGACCGTAAGCCCGAGGAATTCATAGACAGGCCCCATCCATTCCCTGTCACGTCGGGCAAGATAATCATTCAC
>JAHIUV010000221.1 GCA_018817035.1 Candidatus Omnitrophota bacterium
TTAACTTCACAAAACTGCAATGCACTGTGAAGTTAAGCGGCGAAAGACGTGCCTACTGCTTTAGCTGATTTAATTATAGAGTGATTCGGACTTACTCTTCTGGTTGATTTAACCGCGTCTTTTAAGCTCACCGCTGCTATATTGGTACCCTTTAAGGCAGCCATTTTCCCAAAATCACCTTTTGCCGCCAGATCACAAGCAAATGTTCCCAGACGGGTCGCGAGCATCCTGTCAAAGGGAGACGGGGTACCGCCTCTCTGAAGATGCCCAAGATTAGTTACTCTTGTTTCCAGGCCCGTATTTTTTTCTATATCACCTGCTATTTTATTACCTATCCCACCCAGACGCACAGGCTCAGGAGAGGATTTTATGATTTTATTTATGACCATCTTGCCGCCTTTTGGCCTGGCACCTTCAGCTACTACTACTATGCTGAACCTTTTTCCGCGCTTATTTCTTTCCAGAACCTGACTACATACTTTTTTGATATCATACGGTATCTCAGGAATAATAATTATATCCCCGCCGCCGGCCACGCCCGCGTAAAGCGCTAACCAGCCCGCATACCTACCCATTAGCTCTATCACCATTACTCTATGATGAGACTGGGCTGTCGTATGAAGTTTGTCTATTGCTTCCGTAGCTGTTATTACAGCCGAATCAAAACCAATAGTCGCGTCAGTAGCGGCCAGATCATTATCTATTGTCTTGGGAATAGCTACGATATTCAGGCCTTTTTTATAGAGCTTATACGCTACGATAAGACTGCCGTCCCCGCCGATACAGACAAGGGCATCCAAGCCCATCATTTTTACATTTTTAAGCGCGACATCAGAAAGGTCTTTTCTCTTGCCGTTCGCGGTAACATATCTGAACGGGTCTGCCTTGTTTGACGCTCCCAAAAAAGTCCCTCCCTGAGTCAAAATACCCGAAACATCTTTATAAGAGAGGCTCACGACTTTATTCTCTACCAGGCCTTCATAGCCGTCCTTTATACCGATCACTTCCATGCCATGATTAAGAAGAGCTGTCTTGGCCACAGCTCTTATCGCGGCATTCAGGCCGGGACAATCCCCTCCGGCTGTCAAAATGCCTATCCTCTTCTTGTCACGCGAAGAGAATATCCCGCTCCTACTTCTTTTTAGCATGGCGCTTGCCTTTTCTCTTCTTCTTAAGCTTTGCTCTTCTTTTTTTACGCGTCATTTTCTCTCCCCCTTTTTTATAAACTCTTTATCGCGATAAGCATACCCTTTTGATACATCTCTACGCGATAATCCTTAATGTATCCATATCTGTCCCTGTAAACCTTAGGGACATGTATCTCCGTCTTATGCCAGCCTTTTTTAATATTATTGTTGCCGGAGCTTGTAAATGAAAGCTCTACATCTTTACTAAAAGTGCAAAAGATCTTAAAAACTATGCCATCCGCCCACTCTGCCGCTGTCTGATAATTTATCTTGAATATATAACCTTTTGCGGTGCGGATCTTATTTAAACTCTCTATGGAAGACTCTGCCGCAAAGGAAGGGCATGTAAAAAAAATAAACAACGCGGCGATGATTACTACATAAAAAGGCTTACGCATATTCTTTTTAAATTATACTGTCGGGATGGGAAATAGTCAAGGTTATTTGGCTTTGGATGCCATAATAAACTTTGCTGACTTTTGCTTCTCGACTTCGCTCGAAGAATATAGTTCGAGCGAGGCCGAAGGCTGAGTCGAGAACAACAGATTAAGGATCCCCCTACTAGTATCACAATACTTCTAACTGGGAAGGATCGTTCGCTATTATTTCATAAGCGCTTTTATATTTCTTTATTACGCCGCACACTCTTATTGTTTTTCCCTTAAAATAACTGTCGGGGGAACGCGAAAATTCTTTAGGAAAATATTCCAGGTTATTCATGAATATGGCGACTTTAAAATTATTCCCGCAATTCAATATCAGCACTTTGTCGGAAATAAACGTATCATAAACCTCTGCTTCCACTATCCTGATAGAGCCTACATTGTGCCTGGCCTCATAAGAGGATATAACACCCGAGGCTGCCTGACGCCATAGGCCTTTTCCTTCTTGTCTTGCCAGTTTCTGCGCGGCTAAAAGCTCCTCAGTATGCTTTACATTAGGAGGGTATGTGTATATCATCGCGTAGCCGGCTTTTAACAGTTCAACGTTTACCATCTTGTCGCCGACATAAACATAGGCGAGAAGACGGCTGTATTTATCTCTCCTCTGCGCGTCAAACTCCAGACGAACCCGCCTGCCCTGGACAAGCCTGACATTGAGATCTTTTGCTTCTTTCGCGTAAGGCCTTGGAGCATACACCCATTCCAAACCTTTTTTTTCGCGCGTTTCAGGAGTATCGATACCAATGTATCTTACTTTTTCACCGCTAGAAAGTTCTATGGTGTCACCGTCGATCACACGAGACACGTATACCTGGTTCCGGTGATTTTGAGGCGTGATTCCAAATCTGGATAGTAATAATACGGCTGAGATTAAAAGCAGCGCGGCGAGAGAGGTTTTTTTGACACTTTTTTTCATAGGTCCTGTTTAAGCATCAGGGGATTGTAGCCGTATTTGGCGAATATAGTATATCCTGTCCCGGCAGTAGAGCCTGTCCTTGAGCCATGCGCCACTTTCCATCCATGTCCGGTATCAACATTGTCCTGGGAAGCGTAAGGAAGGCACCCTTCGCCCTGGCCTATGCGGGAAGGACTTACTATCACCATCTTTTCTAATTCCGAAAGATAAAAATCAGCTTTTCTCTTGTAATAACTCTCTTTCTGGAACTCATTCTTTTCTTTATGGTATTTAGCCATGATTTTCAGGGTTACGACCATCTGCGCGGTCCACTCTGTTGATACTATTCCGCCGCGGGCAAGATGTTCGTACTTTCCAAAATCAAAACCGGTTATCTTAAGTTTTTCTCCGTCAGGCCTGGCGTAATCCACCGTGACAAGGCAATTTGTTTCGGCAAAATCTATGACCTGGTCAGGATCCATATCAAGGTCTTTCAGTATCTGCGGGCCAATGGCCGCTACAGCCCAGGCAAATGTGTCTGTCGCGATAGTCGCGTCACCCTTGCCTCTGTTCAACCGCCCCTCGCGCCTATTAAACGCGTTATTCCTGATCCATGATAATGCCCTTTCCCGCGCGTCAAAATATCTCCTGTCCCCGGTCAATTCATAGAGCATACCGAAGAACGCGTAGGCATCAAGGTTATGCTCAGTGCTATACCATCCTACGTCAGGGCCTCCCCTTATGCCAAAATCCTTATCTTCTTTCTGCAGGATTATGACCCACTTGGCTATATCCTCTGCTACTGAAAGATATCGATCATCCTTAAACTTATTCGTATACTGGAGAATGGCGATGCCGAGCCAGACATTAGGCCCTACATGCATATTATATTCAAGGACAGAACCTGTGTCAGCGTCATAAGCATTCGCGAAAGCTCCCTTTATCTTTTTGGCCCTGTTTTTGTAAAAATTCAATATCTTCTCCGCGTCTTTCCTGTCCCCCATCAGCATAAAACACTGGCAGGCAAGCGATTGGTCATAGACGAATGACCAACCTTTCAGGTCATCATCGCCTTCATAACTTATCACCAGTCCCGTGGAATTATTCTGGTGATTCTTTATCCATTTATATAGACTAGCCATGCTCTTCTCCTCTACCGTCCTGAACGAAGCCAGTATTTTATCCAGGCCTTCTTCAGCCGAAACCCTGCTTTTAGATAGATTCACTATCCTCTGTTTTAAATAGGCGGCTTCCTTCGACAAATCCGTGACCTTTTTATAAAGATCCTCTTTTTCAACCAAGGCCGCCCGCAGCTGTTTCCCTGTATCCGCTTTATCCTGTTCCAGGTATTCAAGGAGTTTATCCTTTTTCCGGAGCTCGACAGCCTTTACCTCTAATTCATCGACCCTGTCTTGATATTCCTTCAGTTGCTTCTGGTTTTCCAGAAAATCAGTTTCTGTCTTTTCACGCGCCGTGTAGGTTTCCAGTATATTTTTTTCCATCTCAGATTTCTTGCCTGAAATTTCGACAAGTTCCCGAACTAATTTTTTATTTTCACTCCTTAATTTAAAATCCATTGAATAAAAATAACCAAGGCCCACTATTAATAACAGAATGAGGGTCGAGACTATCTTGGGAGTAAACGCTATTCTCCTGGCGTGAAAATATATACGGCTATTTTCTTTTGGGTCTATCTGCAGGAATGTAACTCCGATAAAGTACTTATTGGGGTAACCTGACTTTACTTTTTTATGCCAGGCAATGACGGCTACGGCTTTTGTCTCTCTTGAGCTCAGAGGAATATGGAGGCGTATGTCCAGCTTGGCTGCTTTTTCCTCCAAAAGTTTCCCAAAATCATCTTCTACATTATTGACCTCAAGGCAGATACCGCCCTTACCAACATCCCTGGTAAACCCCTGTTTTATCCCGCTTATAGACCCTCCTGTCTCAGGATCCAGAAGCTGGAACTCCACAGGAAATACCGCGTTAAGCCTGATATATTTTCTCTGCTCAACCTGTTTAGGTTGGTTATCGTGGGATTTTTCCATATTGATAAAATATTATCAGCGATTAACCCCAAAAGCAAGCAAAATCAGTTATATATGTTATGTGACATTACACTAAAATGATATATTTAGCGCCGTAACTTCACGCTAAGGCAATGTAATAGTGTGAAGTTACGGATACTGTAAAATAGTTTGTTGACTTTTGAATATTTCAAACAATATTCTTCGAGCGTAGCCCCAAGCTTTATGTTCTCGACAAGCTCGAACAATATTGTCAGGGGCGAAGTCGAGAAGTTTCAAAGTCAGCAGAGTTTGTTGCAATATCAAGTTACGGATTGACTTGCAATTCATGGATTTCTCCAGTAAACTATAATCAATGATATGAAGATAAAAAATACACCAAAATCAGGTTTTACGCTACTGGAACTTATGATAGGCGCTGCTATCCTGATATTTGCCATATCCGGGCTTATAGCGGCTTACACAGGTTGTTTCGCTCTTAATGAAAGCGCCGGGAACCTGACGATCGCCTCAAACCACATCCAATGCGTAATGGAAGAAATACGCGACCGCAACATTATCGATAACATAACCCAGGAAGACTGGACAGCGTGGGCAGCGGCTGATCCTCCTGCCGGCGGAGGCTGCAATACCCTTGGCAACGAAACGGTCCAGGTAAGTTATCCCTCAGGAATAATTATAGATCCTTTAAGGATATTGGTAACAATTACCTGGTCGGAAAGAGGCAGGGTAAAAAATATCCAGGCGGTAAACCTGTTGACGGAAAGATGATTATGCGAGGGCTTACCTTAATAGAATTAATGATCTCCCTCCTTATATTCTCGGTCGTGCTTGGCGCCATATACGGGACCATGACCATGGGACAATCATCTTATCAGACAGGTGACGCGCAGATATCCGTCCAGCAAGAGGCGAGAAAAGCGATCAATAAGATAGCGACCGAAATTCGCGAGGCCAGCTCCGTCAATCTCAGCAATGAATACCCTTTCACTATACGGGGGCAAAAAATAAAATATGGGGTCATTGATGATCAACTGCAAAAAACCGTACAAGGCGGCGCGATTACCGTGCTGGCAAACGACGTTGACAATATACAGTTCAGCCTCTTCGGAGGCGATATGGTATACATAACGGTAACAACACAAAAAAATACTCTTCTCGGAAGAAGCTTAAGCGCTAATTTAACATCCCAGGTTAAATTAAGGAACTGACACCATGCTAAAAGACAAAAAAGGTATCGTCCTTATAACTTCATACATAGTCATAGTAGTCCTTACCATCCTTGGCGCGGCTTTTATGTCAAGAAGCATCAGTGAAATAAGGATAGCCGAACGCGAAAAAAACTACGTGCAGGCTCTTTATATCGCGGAATCCGGGATAGACTACGCCATTAAACACCTGCGCGACGGTGTATCATCAGGCCAGGATTCCACCACGCTCAATGATTCGACCAATAACCCGATAGGATATTATAATTGCGCCTGGAACAGGATAGGGACTTCCTCAAAATGGGAGGCCACGTCCAGCGGCTTCGTCGGTGATACAGAAAGAAAAATACGCGTAGAGCTCCAGCCTGACACATTCGCACGGTATCTATATTTTACCAACGATGAACATTTTCACTGGCAATGGCTAAAAATAGCGGTATGGTTCACGACAGGGGACTTGCTCGGAGGCCCTTTACAGACAAACAGCCATTTTCATATTTCGGGTGACCCTGCTTTCTCTGATACGAGTTTCCATTTACCCGTTAAAAGCGAAGACGGCTATATCACATATATGAACGGAGGCTGGACAATAAATAGTACAGCACCCTCTAATGCCCCCACGGACAACCCTGATTTTCAGGAAGGCTTGCTATTGGGCGCTGACAGGGCGCCGTTCCCCAGTAAGGCCCTTGATCTGCGCACTGCCGCGGTCCACGACGGAATTATGCTTACCGGGCCCACTACGATAGTCCTTAAAGACGACGGGACAATGGATGTTACAAACCCTCATCAAGGCTGGACGACAGAAAATATAGCATTGCCTGAAAATGGCGCCTTGTTTGTTAACGGAGGAGATCTTACTGTATCAGGGACATTAAACGGACAGCTCAGCGTAGGCACCAATAGAAGCATAATAGTGCCCGATAATATTCTTTATAACAATGATCCCAGAACAGACCCTTCTTCTACGGACACCCTGGCAATAATCGCCGAGAGAGATGTGGTAATAAGTGAAAACGCGCCATATAATTTAGAAATAAATGCCAGCGTTATGGCACTCGGCAATTCTTTTACCGTTGAGGAATACTGGGAAAGCCCGGCAAAAGGTACACTCACGGTCTACGGAGGCATTATACAGGATGAGCGCGGCCCGGTAGGGACCTTTAATTCCGGCACCAATGAAAAAGTAAGCGGCTATAGCAAAAACTACCAGTATGACGCGAGGCTAATGACTAATCCACCCCCCTTCTATCCGACTACAGGGGATTATGTGCTCGCGTCATGGCAGGAGGAGTAAAATGAAAAAAAACATAGCTCTTAATATATGGATCGCGTTGGCAGTAATATTATTATTAACTGTTATCTTTATTTTTTCAAACAGGACGAGCGAAAAACCCCAAGCCTTAAAAGAAGTTACAGCCGTAAACAAAACGTCTGTTACTAAAACCGCTATCCCTTCCCCAAAGCCTTATGACGCAAACTATGATTACGCTGAACAGGAAAAAGCCCTGCCTGAAGAAATCGCTGAACCTGAAAAAGAAGACTCCTATGAAGAAGAAGTGATGCTGTTAAAAGACCTTGACCTGGATTCAATAGCCAAAGAAAAGAGACCCCCTGAAAGCCCCGAAGAACAAAAAACCCAACTAAAAACCCAACCAAGCATAGAAGACATGAAACGCCTCCAGCAAAAAAACATTATAATATATTGAGTATGTTTTGTACCGTTTAAAATTTTGTTCGGCAAAGTGTCCCTTTTTGCTGATTTTTTAAACTACGTGGCTCCCTATTTTACAAATATGGAAAGCCTGTACTTAATCCTCCACCCTATTCCGTTAAAATACTTACTATCTCCGGCTCTTCTATGGATTTAAGATTGTCCAATATCTTCTGTTGCCATTTTTTATGCATTCTTTTAAAGATATACCTTATTTCAATGTGTTTCTTGTGGCGAACCAACTCATTAAATACCCTTAGCGCTCCTTCTATATCCCTATCGCGTTTTTCCACTTTGCTCCTGCGTTTAAATATAATAAATTTATGCAATGCGTATGCTGCCGGATGCGGAAGCTTTATATGCAGTCCCTCAGCATTTACAGAAATCGTATTCTCGATAAGAAAATCCAAAAATCTCAAAGGCTGCGCGTTAATTGACAGCTGTGATATAGAATAAGGCTTATCTTCGCCGCGGCCTCTTTCCGGAACAAGGAATTCAATAGATAGGTCCGGATGTTCTAATTGTATATATCCTTTCGACCCTCTGTATCTTTCGAGAAAACCCAGATCCTTAACAAGTTCGAAGATATTTGTTTCTTTTTGAAATTTAAGGGGGATTGGGACTAAAAAATCAATATCTTTAGTTCGGATATAAGTAGAGTAAGCCTTGGATTTAAAATAATATTTATAAAAATAAATACTCCAGCTGCCTATAACAATGAGGTCTTTTAATACTCCCGCTTCATTAAGCCTATTCAAAACCTCTAAGCACAAGGTATTAATCTTCTTTTCCATGCAATGCTCTCTTTAAATATTTAATTCGTCTATCTAGTTTCTGAATCAACTTCTTATATTTAACCCTAAACCGCTTTGATTCTTTTAATTTTCCAATATCATCCTTGGATATCTTTTTGCCTTTGTAAATAAACCTTACCTTCTTGGCATCCCTGTAGGCTAAATAATAGTAGTTATGTCCTCTTATATCCTTTACTACTATGCTGCCTCCTGGATATTTTTTAAGCTCCTCTTTATAATCTACCCTTAACCTTAGAGAATTATCAAGCTCCTCCCTTAATAGATCCTTTATCACGCCCATATCAAACCTCACATTGTTACCAAACAAATATCTACAAATAGTATGCCCTGTTAGGTAACAATTGTCAAGCCTTAATTACCAAACAAATATATCAAAAATAGCTATAATGTTTGGTAACTATCCGTTAACTAAAACTAAATTAGCCGGGAATAGTGCTATTTTGGCTATCATTTTAAATGACCCTTATATTGATCTTACCCCTTGACAGATATAGTTCGGTGTGCTAATATTTAGTTAGGCAAACTAAATAACCCAAGGAGGGTGTTTATGAGCGCGATAGACGAACTGACCAATGAAATAGCTGTAATGGTGCCTAAGCTTATAAAAGGCGCGAAAAACGATTTTCTCACCAAAGCCAATATCTCAACAGCCCAGATGATAATGCTGATGTCTATACATGATCACGGAGAATGTAAAATAAAGACCCTGGCAAAAGAACGCAGTATCTCCCCTCCTACCGCGACAGGGCTTATAACCAGGCTGGTGGCATCGGGCTATGTCAAAAGAGGTTCTGACGCTGAAGACAGGCGGGTCGTCATGGTATCACTTACCAAAAAAGGCGAGAATATGGCCTGCGGTTTCCTGGACACGATCAAGAAAAGATGGAAAAACATCCTCATCCACCTCACGGCTAAAGAACAACAGCAATACCTTAATATAGTAAAAAAGATAGTCTCTATTTTATCAGGGGAAGAAAACGGGCCAAAATGAAAAACTTACTCACTTTATTTATAATAATATCCGTATCTTTTATGTCCCCGGCTGAAACATTTTGCCAAAGGACACAAAATAAGCCCCTACGCCTCTCTGTCGAGGAAATGAGGCTCATCGCTATCAATAATAACCTGGATATCAAACTGGCTCAACTCGACTCAAAGATAAAAGGAACTGACTTAAGCTATAAAGAAGCCGCGTTTGATACGATCCTAAGCGGAGAAGTAGGCTACACTAACGACCAGACCAAATCCGCCTCTTCGCTCTCAGGCACAAAAGCCCTGACAAACGATTATAATATAGGCATTGATAAAAAACTCCGAAGCGGCACGGATGTGGAAATAGATCTTACAAATAAACGAGAATGGACTGACTCCCCTTATGTTTCCACAAATCCTTACCATGAATCCCAGGCGGAAATAAGCCTTACCCAGCCTATCGCGAAAAATTTCTTCGGGCTGATAGACCGCGGAAACATAGGGATAATAAAACAAGAGATAAAAAACGCCGGGCTGGACTCATATATAAAAATCGAGAATTCAATGATCCTGACTGAAAAAGCATACTGGACGCTTGTCCTGGCGCGGGAAGAGTTTAAGATAAAAAAAGAGATGTTAAAAAAAGCTATGCGGCTTTTTAACCAGTATCGCAAAAAATTAAAAATCGGACTGGTGGAAACAGGTGATGTATTAGCAAGCGAGGCAAATATGCACACGAGAGAGAGTGATCTTTTAATAGCCTCTAACGCGTTAAAAACAGCCGAGGAACTCCTCAGGCTCAGGCTAAATATAAAGAACGACGTATCCCTCTCCCCTGCCGACAGCCTGGTAGACGCGAACCTGAATACTACACTTATAGAAAGCATGAGGTCGGCATTTAATAACAGGCGCGATTACGCGTCGGCAAAAAATACCATAGAGGCAAAAAAAATAAACCTGACAATGAAATCTAACTCTTTATTCCCGCAGATAGACCTTAAGGCGACCTTCGCGCAGAACGGTATAGACAGCAGGTACTCCGGGGCCATGGAAGACGTATATGAAGATTCAAACCCAAAATACTACGTAGGCATAAAGTTCTCATACCCCTTGGAGAACAACGAAGCCGAAAGCGAGCATGAAAA